>CAZHUW010000159.1:0-7960 GCA_964535295.1 uncultured Bacteroidota bacterium | reverse complement strand
ACCCATGCCTTTTTTAAAGCCTTATTATTCCTGGGTTCTGGCAGTGTTATTCATTCCATGCACACCAATAATATTTGGGAAATGGGCGGCCTCAAATCTAAAATGAAAATTACGGTTTGGACATTTGTCATCGGAACTATTGCACTTGCAGGTATTCCGCCGTTTGCCGGGTTCTGGAGCAAGGATGAAATTCTGGCACTCTGCATGGAGGTAGGAACTGTTCACGGTTATATTTTATTTACTGTGGCGCTTGCCGGTGCATTTCTGACAGCCTTTTATATGTTCCGACTGTGCTTTGTTGCTTTCTGGGGCGAGACGCCTAAGTCAGCACATCCGCACGAATCGGAATTCAGCATGACATTCCCCCTCGTGATCTTAGCGGTTTTGTCCATATTCGCCGGACTGATCGGTAATCACGATATTGCCCACGCGCTCAATATCCCGAGCTACGCACAGTTCCTCAATCCGCAATGGGACCATGAAGCGGTATTCCATTTTTCGATCGCAGGAGCCTCCGTTCTGGTGGCCGGCCTTGGCATTTTGTCCGCATTTGTAATATATGCGAAGCGCCCTGCAGAGTGGACTAGTGAGGCGCATGATCCGCTGCGTGTAAAATTAGGTAAACTCTATACGCATCTTGAACATAAATGGTATATTGACGAAGTGTGGTCATGGATCGTTAATAATATTCTTTTCAGGATCGCGGCCGGGTGCGCTTGGTTCGATCGTAATGTGGTTGACGGTTCGGTGGACGTCGTGGGCTTCCTCACCACAAGATTTGGGCTTGTCTTATAGCCCGTTCAGAGCGGCCGCCTGCAGAATTATATTTTGGTTGTATTTATCGGCCTGCTGGTGGTATTGGGTTTTCTATACATGAAATTTCCCTCCATTCTAATGGCACAAATGATTCATTAATCTGTATGAAATGGCAAACCCAGTAAAAAAGAAAACCTTTTCAACCCCGCCGAATAAAACCCAAAAAACCATTTCGGATTCATTTGAAATTTCTGAAAGAGCGGTCTGGGCGGTTTTAGCCTTGGTCGGCGTCGTGATTTTTTACTGGTTGATCAATTCTCCGCGGCCGTACGACGACGACAGCATTAATCGCTATTTCATGGCACAGGCAGCCTTGGATAAACCGGATCTTTATTTAAGTTTCTGGGGAAGGCCGCTCGCGATCTTGTTCTTTACCTTACCTGCCCAGGCAGGGTATTGGTATTGTGCGGCTCTGACGGCTGTACTCACGGTCGGAACTTGTTATTTTACCTACAAAGCCGCCACGGCAGCCGGGTTAAAAAATGCCTGGCTGGCAATTGTATTTACTATCGCCCAACCGTTTTTTTTTATAACGAGTTTCAGTTTATGCACTGAACCGCTGGCAGCTTTTTTTCTGGCCTGGGGTTTGTATTGGCTTTACCAAAAAAATTCGATCGGCGCGGCTTTGGTCTTATCCATGGTGCCGTTGGCGCGCAGCGAGCTTGTTCTTATACTTCCAATATTCGCCTGGTTTTTTTATAGAGAAAAGAAATACGTAACCATTTTGTTACTTGGTTCAGGTCTGCTGGTATATCAGATTGCCGGTATGATTGCGACGGGCGATGTGCTTTATCTTCTCTCAGCATCCAAAGGTTTCGCTGCCGGTTTATATGCCAACGGACCCTTTGATCATTATTTCCAGCGGTTCATTTTTATTTCCGGCCCGATTGTTTTTGTTTTTATGATCTTGCAGTTCGCGCATGATGTGAAGAATAAAGAGATCAATGTCATCAATTTTTCAGTGATCGTTACTTTGGCGACGCATGTGTATCTTTATTGGAAGGGGGAAGTGGCTCATGCAGGATTTCTGCGCCACTTTGCCGCCATTTCACCGGTCATGGCGCTGATGGCGCTTCAGGGGTATAATATCTGGTCTGACAGCAATCTCGAAAAAAACAGGTTTTTTAATTCAATCGTTTTGGCCGGAACAACCGTCCTGATCTTGATTTATTATTCGGTGGAATTGTTTGGAAGCTTTTCCGTTGTCAATCCGGCAACGGGCAAAGCGGTTCCGGAATATGCAAAATTTTTATTGGCTCTTCTCCTGCTCTTCTTTTTTATTATAAACAAATATTTGGGCATTCAAAACCGAGAGACAAAACTGATCATGCTTGTTGCTGTGATCGCAGGATCATGCTGGTATACGTTTTCAAAAGAGAAGCCGCTTCAACTTTCGCCGGAACAGCAGACCGTGAAAAACTGTTATGACTATTTTAACGCGAATATGAAGAACAGAACTGAAAAGACCATGGTCGCGCATTCGTGGTTCTTTTTTTATGACAATTATAATTTTTATACGAAACCGGATAGCGGCGGTCCGTATCTCGAGATGCGAAAGGAAAAACTGGAAACACTGCCGGTAGGCGGTATCGTACTTTGGGATTCCCACTACAGTTGGCGCCTATCGAGCAACGTGCAGCAAGAGGATATTATGAATAATCCTAATTTTAAACTCCAGCAACAATTTGTCAGTAACGACCGTCGTTTTGCAATGTATGTTTTCGAGAAGATAAAGATTTAGTTTCGGCAAAACATTTAATACGCACAGATGAATAAACACATTTTAGTCACGGGCGGCGCCGGAGCCATCGGCAGCAACCTGGTCAACCAACTTTCTGAGATCCCCAGCCGCCGCATCACGGTGTTGGATAATCTGTCTTCAGGGCATGTCGATAACATCATCATGCGAAAGAATGTCCGTTTCATTCAGGGAAGCGTGGAATCCGATGAAGATCTTCGACAGGCGATTTCGGAGTCTACCGATGTGGTGTTCCATCTTGCGGCCAATTTCGCCAATCAAAACTCAGTCGACTTTCCCCAGCGCGATCTGCAGGTTAACGGCATGGGCACACTCAAAATCTTACTTCATTCGGTGGAAAATAAAGTTAAGAAATTCATTTATACCTCATCTTCCTGCGTGTACGGCGACCGCAATGAACCTTTGGACGAAAAATGCCAGGAATACAGCCTTGATACACCGTACGCGATCACTAAGTTGCTGGGAGAACGTTACGTTCGTTTCTTTACGCAACATCATGGTCTGAATGCGGTAACACTCCGATATTTCAATGTGTACGGTCCCAATGAGTATCCGGGCAAATACCGGAATGTCATCGCCAATTTTTTTGTTAAAGCGATAAATAACGAAGAGATCGTCATCACCGGCACCGGCGAAGAAACCCGTGATTTCAATTTTGTGAGAGATTCAGTCCGGGCAACGATACTTGCCTCGGAGAACGACGGCGCCATTGGAAAAGTAATCAATGTGGCTTCAGGTCGTGAGACCACGATCAACGATCTGGTCAAACTCATATTACGAATTTCCAATTCTAAGTCTAATGTGGTTTATCGTGAAAGAAGGAATTGGGATTCGGTTACGCGCCGCGTTGCGTCGGTAGAGGTTGCAAAGGAAGTGTTGGGATATCAGCCGGAAGTCGCTCTGGAAGCGGGATTGCGCCAATATTATGAATGGCTGAAAAAACAAAACCTGAATAAATGTGAGTGGTAAATGATATACATTCTTCTGCCATCCTATAATGAAGAAATTGGACTGCAAGAGGTTCTTCCCATACTGATCGATATGACAGGATCGTATAAACAACCCATGCGTGTCGTAGTAGTCGATGACGGCAGCAAGGACCGAACCAGCGAAGTAGCGCGTTCTTTTGAAAAAAAACTCGATCTTAAGCTCATAACTTTTCCACAGAATCAGGGAGTGACGGAAGTTTTTAAACAAGGTTTTAAGTTCATACTGGCCGATAGTAAAAATGCTGAACGGGATATTTGCGTTGTTCTTGATTCTGACAATACTCAAGATCCGCGTTTAATTCCGGAAATGGTAAGAAGAATCGAATCGGGGGACGATATCGTCATAGCTTCCAGGTTCGAAGGTAACGGAGGAATGGTCGGCTGTCCATGGGTCCGTCAGATTTTCAGTTACGGTGTGTCGTGGATCATGCGGATTTTAGCTGGCCTGCCAAATGTGAAAGATTATTCCATTTTTTACCGTGCTTGCCGGGTGAGTTTGATCAAAGCTGGATTCGAACGCTACGGCGATCGGCTTATCGAAGGTAAAGGTTTTGCATCGATCTGCAGTTTATTACTGAAAATGGGTAACATTACCCGAAAGACATCTGAGATTCCTCTGATCCTGCGATATGATAACAAACAGGGGATGTCCGGCAATAAGATATTCAGGACTATTCGCGGATATCTGGAACTTATCTGGCAGTATATTATTTCGGATCGTTACCGTAAGATGGAAAGAATATCTTGAACGTTGAATTCATGAATAAACCCGTAACAAAAAAAACGACGCCAAAACCGGTCCCGGTAACAGGGAATGATTTCCCGTTATCACCTCTGCTTGAACGGTATGCATTTGCCGCCGTAATCGTTCTTATGATCGCCGGATTTATCTTGCGGGTGTACCGCCTGGATTTCCTCAGCCTTTGGACGGATGAATTCATCATTCCCGACCAGGCGGCCGGGGTGTTTCAAGGTAAATCGATTTTGAGCCATCATGACAATAACGGGATCTTTCTTACGGCGCTGGTAGTGTTAAGTTATAAGATCTTGGGTATCAGTGATTTTGCGGCGCGCATCGTGAGCGTTATTCTGGGTACTTTGGTCATACCGGCGGTCTATTATCTCGGAAAAATTCTTTTCAATAGATTTGTCGGCCTTATCGCTGCTGTTCTCGCAACGGTTTCCGTCTATTCGGTTTACTGGTCGAGGATCAGCCGGAATTATGCGAGTTTTGAACTGTTTTACCTCGTATTGATTATCATCTTCTGGCTCATGATCGAAGGGAATCGATCGGGGAATACAGCAAATTGGTTTGACCGGCACGGGATCCATAAGAAGTACCTTCTTCTTTTTCCTTTGGCATTGTTGCTTTCATTACTTAATCATCAGCTTACTTTTTTCTTCATCTTTACCTTTATGGCATATGGATCAGCCATTGCGGTCTGGAAGATATATCAAAAGAGGGAAGGACGTCTCAACAATAAATACAGCTGGATATTATACGGAACACTGCTTTTTGTTTTTTTGTTTTACACGCCTTTCATGGCGGATATAATTCGGCCGGTCGTTGGCCTTGTGATGCATGAAGAAGGGGTCTTGTGGTTCATACCCCGCTGGGACATAATTTTTGGTATGTGGGCGTCGGCGGATCCTTTCAAAGTTTTTAATATTTACATGTCGGTGTTCAAAGTCGATTTCCCGAATTATTGGTGGTTAGGGTTCATCGGCATCTTTGCCGCATTTTGGATCAGGCGCCGCCCGGCCGTGTTTCTTGTGTCGCTTTTTGTTGTGCCCTTATTGTTGATGAGTTTCGTTTTTTACGATCCGGCCACGACGCGTTATCTGATATTTATTTACCCGTTCTTTCTTATCGGAATCGGTGCCGGTATTTACGTCGTCTGGACAGTGATCGGAAAATATTTAATACCTCACGCGATATCCGCAAGACCGCTATTTAGTTCAACGGTTCTTGTAAGCACTATTGCGGTGCTGCTAATCACGTTCCCGACAAAAGAGTTGAAGGCGCTGATTGATCCAAAACGTCACGGTATGGTCGCCCGTCCGGAAATATCCAATTGGTTCTTTTCAAATTGGAAGGAGGCCGCGATCAACGTGAAGCCGCTCATTCGGCCTGAGGATGTTATATTTTCGACCATGCCGTCGGGAACCAATCATTATCTTGGAATTGACAGCTCTGTATGGTTTCGGCAGATGCATTATAGCGAATATGTTAAACGCTATATTTCAAATGATAAGGTGCAAACGACCGAGCCCAATGGAACCACGTTTGATAATTTTATTGAGACGACACAGAGGTACCGGCGAGGGTGGGTTTTCGCCGATTATTATTTCTATAATGTCATGACCGATCCGCGCGCCAGGGAACATGTTATACGAAATCTGAAATATCATTTTGATGCCAGCACGGACGGAACCGTTCAGGTTTTCAGTTGGAATAATGAAATTCCTGAGCAACCAAAATCATTTATTATCGAATTAGGCAAAACCCCGGAAATGCAGGCATCACAGCAGCTGCCTGTTAACCTGGCGGGGCTTGAGGGAAAATCAAAAGTATTGCTGTATATAGACGGTGAGGCGATCGGGGAGAGAGAAGCTTTTGTGGTCGTAAATAATACGCATTCTGCTTTTCTTGCAAAGATCAATTCCGACGGGCGCGAGTCGGCGGTGACGGTGCTTGATACAAAATGGTTTCAACAAGGGCAAAACACGATTCAGTTTGGTTATAATAGAAATGTTCCCGGCGATGTACGCAGAGGTTTTGCAATTTATAATGTAAGTTTTAGTCCAGAGTAATTTAACAATAGGAATTGACACGTGGAAAGTTATTTATTATCAGCCATTATCGGTATACCGGCGCTTACTTCGATCATCATCATGATGATGCCGGCGGAAGATGCAAGAGGCCCGCGGATGTTGTCGTCTTTTGCTTCATTGCTAACCGTTGTTTTATCCGTTGTAGCCTATCTACTGTATGATCCTTCGAATCCCAGAAACTTTGAGGTCAACATACCGTGGGTCGAACGTTTAGGCATGCATTATCACATTGCAGCAGACGGTGTGAGTATAGCCATGCTTTTACTTACTTCGATCACGATCTTTACGGGTTGTTTGATCTCTTGGGAGATCAAGGAAAGACAGAAAGAATTCTTTGCACTACTTCTGCTTCTGGTTTCGGGAGTATTCGGCGTATTTGTTTCGTTTGATCTTTTCCTGTTTCTCGTGTTTTACGAATTAGCGGTTCTCCCGATGTATCTGCTGATCGGGATCTGGGGCACAGGTCGAAAAGAATATTCAGCGATGAAACTTACTTTATACCTGATGCTCGGAAGCGCTCTGCTCATCATCCCGATCTTCGGTATGTACGTGCAATCGCATGCAACTACAGGTGTGTGGAGTTTTGATTATGACTTCCTGCTGAAAAATTTTAAGGTTGAAGAGAGTTGGCAATATATTTTCTATCCGATGGTCTTTGTCGGATTTGGAACGATAGGCGGTTTATGGCCGGTTCATACCTGGTCGCCGGATGGGCACGCATCGGCACCTTCGGCGGTCAGTATGCTGCATGCGGGAGTGTTGATGAAATTAGGCGGCTACGGTATTATTCGTATCGGTCTGCAATTCATGCCTTATGGCGCTCATGAATGGTCGCTCTTTTTTGGGTGTCTGACGGTCGTTAATATCGTATATGGATCATTGTCCGCGATACGTCAAACAGATTTGAAATATATTATTGCATATTCTTCAGTTTCCCACCTTGGAATTGTGACCTTGGGAATTTGCACTCTCACGCCGGCCGGTATCAACGGGGCAGTGTATCAGATGTTCGCGCACGGGATCATGACGGCCCTTCTCTTCGCTTTAGTAGGTGTGGTCTACGGAAAAGTTCATACACGCCAGATCACGGAAATGGGCGGTCTTGCGAAGATCATGCCGTTCACCGCTGTTGCCTTCGCATTTGCGGGAATGACCGGTTTGGGGTTGCCCGGTTTATCCGGATTCGTTTCAGAACTCATGGTATTGACCGGAGCATTTTCTGCCGGCGTCGCAGGTATGCCGAGCCCTTGGATGAAATACATTGCCCTGATCTGTTTGACCGGAGTTGTTTTCACAGCGATATATGTTCTCAGGGCTTTGCAGAGGATATTCTTTGGTGAACATTCGGCCGCTCTGCTTAAGAACGAACATTTCCATCATTTGACCGATACGGATAAACGTGAAGTATTTGCTCTTTCAATCCTGATGCTGACCATCGTTCTTGCAGGTGCTTATCCTGCGTGGATCATTGACCTGATCAATTCTGGTTTGGTACATAGTATATTTCCCTCCCTGGGCATCGGGGGAAATTAAGAGTTGAATTTCTTCCGTGCTTTATCTA
>CAZHUW010000158.1:5950-8021 GCA_964535295.1 uncultured Bacteroidota bacterium | reverse complement strand
ACGGCTTAATAATCAAGCTTATAGCCGATAAGCAGGCGGTTTTGGATGGCGTTCCGGTCTTTAATGTTTTCAAAACCGCTGATGCAGGTATGCTGATAGGTCAGGTAAAAATACTGCTGCCGAAAGGTTTCCCATTGGAATTGAAGTGAAATGATATTTTTGATCTCATTGATTCCCTGGAGGAATTTCTTTTTTCTTTTCCCGACGGCCCCGCTGCCCTCGTCTACAAACCCTTCATCATACCCGAACACATCAATGCTTCCTTCTCCGTGTCGTAAGAGCTCATAGTTCAGCCCAAAAAACAATTTTCTATGCGGGCGGTACCTTACTTCAAAAAAATAATCGTCCGAATTGGGAGGAATGGACGAGCCAAGGCTCGAGCCGAAATGAGAATAATTAATTAATCCCCACTTATGAGCATATACGTAGGGTTCTATCCTGGCATATTCGAAACGAAAATCCGTTTCCTCAATATGAAAAGGCTCAACCCAATAAATCCCGGCCATAACGGCCCAGGTTTGCTTCCAATAGGTAAATGGATTTTGTGCGGACGTAAAATCATCGAGATAAAGCGCCGCATAGGTCTTGAATCTACCCGGCAAAAAGGCTGTCGCATCAAAACTAATAGTGTTATTGTCCTTATCCCCAAGATATTGTTCAGCAATGTGGTAGGGCATGATCGGGTTCAGATACTGCACTTCCACGTCCCTACCGCCGTAGATCACGCTTTCATTTCCCGCCAGAAAAAGCCATGGGAAAACCTTGAATTCCAGCCGATGCGCAACGATATATTTCCGGTCACTGATGCTATGGGTATCTCCTCCGAACGCCAGCGGCTTACTTCGCAGCCAGCCGTGCAGATAAGTAAGTTTCAACCTGTCAAAGGTAACATCCAACCGGAGATTATCAAAAGCTCCGGCATTGTCGGAGAGAAACAGATTGGAATGTTTTCCGGGCCCGAGGTTGAGAGCGTCTTTGCCGAATTGAAGACGGAGCCATTTTGGCTCAATGACGAGGTAAGCGTTGGCATTCAACGAATAGACATTATCGCTGGCCGGATTAAAATTAATGACCCCTCCCTGGCTGCTCTCGCCGAAGGAATACGCCCGGTCAGAACCTTTGATCAGTGTGCTGGAAAAATCGGAATAAAATGCGATGGCGTCATGGAGAACGCCCCGTACCCTGCCTGAAGCTCTCGTAAAACTCACCGCATCATTGAGCGAGTCCTCATTTGAATTGTATCGGGATATATCAAACGCCTGTTCAACAACGGCATCGCCAATAACATAACTCAGGTGGTTCTTCCGGGATTCAAAATGGAACAAATGTTTTTCGATCTCTTCCGGGGGAAAGTCTTTATTCAATAGGCTCAGTTCAAGATGGAATTCGCCTTTTAATTTTCGAAATAAGCCCATTTCTGTCCGGGTCAGAATTCCCGGATCCTTTTCAAGTTTTTTCTCTATTTCAAGAATGATCTTTAATACGATATTTCGCGTGTAGGGCTTGTTACGCAGTTCGATAGAAGGGGAGATAATATTCTTAGCTTCCAGCTTTTCTATCAGATCGTATGAGAAATGTGAGAGAGGCATATTAACCGACGGAGACACGTCCGAAGAAGCTGAATGTTCCTGGCTGTGAAGGAATTCAGGAAGTAATAAAAATGCGCTGAGAATGAACGGTAGAATTCTCCTAATCAATATCTATCCTCTGTTTAATATCCTTTGGTATCCCATTTGAGCATCTGCCATACCGTGATGAAAATGATCTCAACATCGAGCCAAAAAGACCAGTTCTCGATATACCAGATGTCGTGATTCACGCGTTTCTGCATGAGCTGGGGATCTTTGGTCTCTCCGCGGTATCCGTTGATCTGCGCCCATCCGGTAATGCCCGGTTTAACCAAATGACGCAGCATATAATTCTCAATGATGTCCTTGGATTCGATATTTAGCGGCGTCGGATGCGGACGAGGGCCGACGACCGACATTTGGCCTCGCAGGACATTCCAGAATTGCGGGAGTTCATCCAGATTGGTTTTTCTAAGAAATCGTCCAAGGGAAGTAACGCGCGG
>CAZHUW010000158.1:0-5850 GCA_964535295.1 uncultured Bacteroidota bacterium | reverse complement strand
AGGTTCGCCTTATTTTGATCATCCAAAAAACCGACCAACCGATATCCGAAATGAGGATTGGACAAAATAGAATCGTAGAAATTCTGTCCAACCTCGCCGGCGCCGATAATAAGAATATTTCTGAGATTTCTCCCCCGTTTCCTGAGAAGATAAAGGAATTTTCTCAGAACAAATCGTTCGGCCGTAAGCAGGATAAGGAAACTGACCGAATACATGAATACAAAAGACCTGGACAGCGGGTGCGTTTTCATAAAAAATAAGATGACGACGGCGGCAATGACCTGGATCAAAACGTTTTTAATGAGGCCAATAAGTTCGTAGCCAAAATGTCTGGAGCGAAATTCGTCATAAAGATCGGTCATTCGCGCTGAGAAGAACCAGATCAGGGTGAGCGAAAAACAGAGCGAGTAGTCCCGGCTGATGAGCTGAATGGAATTTTGCGCAGCATAATAATTAGCCGCGCCGACATACGCCGCAACAAGAACCATGATATCCGCACTAAAACGAAATACGTAAAGAGATCTACGATGAATATGCATATGCAGTTCCCGAGGTCAACTATACCGGTGACCTCTCGCAAAAAAGACATTGCCAAAAAGCCTTGGAATATTACAATACTATTCTTTTAAGTGCCGCTCAGCACTGATTACATTATAAATCTTCAACGCGGGAAAGATAAGGTTTTTATCTTAATTTCTCCACAATTATTTCATTTTTGAAAGGCTATTTGATATAGCTCAATTTCCTGACGGATTGATATTTCTTTCGGCTAACGATACCTTCAGCATTGAATTTGACGAAATAGATTCCGCTGGCAATGGCCTTTGGCCTCCATTCCATTTCGTAGTATTTTGTAGCTAATTTCCCATTGAAAATCTGATCTACTCGTTGCCCAAGTATGTTGTACACCTCGATTTTTACGTCTGATTCTTCCGGGATCTGAAAACGGAAAGATGTAGAAGGATTAAAAGGATTGGGATAGTTTTGATATAAAAAAAATGTAGTAGGGGCCTCAGTGTACGTTGAATTGGCAACCCGTTTTGTTGTTTGAAATCTGAACGTATCTGGGCTGGAAACCACAAATTCACCATCGGTGACATAAACCTGCCACTCATAATGAGCCATCTCGGAAAAAATACGCTCATCTATCATCAACGTCGTGTCCCGTATACCTGTAATCACAGTATCAAAATCATTGGTTCTCAAAACAAGTGAATAAAATAAGGTATCTTTTAGATCTGGGTCCTTTGCTGGCATCCAACTAAAGACCCTATTGATTGGAATCTTGAATAGGATCATCGTGTCGTTCAGTGTAGCGTAAACATCGTTCTTATAAACCGGAGGATAGTTGGTCGGTAATATCCTAATAGCCCATTCCCTTTGTGAGATTGCACCCCATTGATCATAAGCTATTACGGATATGACTGTATCCCCTTCTGTATTATTCAAAGGCGTGCCAACAATTGAGCCGGTTATACTATCTAAAGTCAACCATCCGGGCCCTCCAATCACTTTGTAGCGAACATGATCACCAAATAACAGGCTATCGGAGTCTCTTGCAAATATCTTTGAAGTAAAAAGAACATCTTCTTTTGCAATTGTATCAGGCTCACTTACAAATTGAGGCCGGTGATTTGTATGAAGTATCTTTAATGTAAATATTCTTATCGATTCCCCGCCTCTTCCATCACTAACCATTACACTGAAATTAGTATCACCAACATCCAAAGAACCAGGTATTCCTGATAATGTGCCAGTTAGCGAATCAATGGCAAGCCAGATTGGATTTGTAATTAAATAATAACGAATTTGATCCCCAAATAGCAGACTATCCACGTCTTTTGCGTAGACGTATGATTCAAATAAATAATCCTCATTGGCAACTGAATCACTCACGTTCAAGATTATCGGTGTGTGATTTGTGTGAATAACATGCAGGTTGACAGTTTCAAATGTAATTCCTCCCGCATTATCTGCACACCCTACAGTTATCAGAGTATCGCCCACATTAATACCCGTTGGTGTTCCGGATATTACATTAGTTATTGTATCCAATCGAAGCCATGTAGGCGCATTAACAAGTTCAAACTTTAGTGGATTTGTCTCATCAACGTCATAACCTACCAATGTGTATTGGTAAAAGCTATCCTCGTATGCTTCTGCCGGAGCTGCACTAGTAATAGACGGTGCATCGTTTTGATAATAACTATTGTATGGCAAGCCTGTCGTATCGATAATAATTCGAGATGGGTCGGACCATGCACTATATCCGTTACCTGTATTTGCTCGCACTCTCCAGTACAAACTTCTGAGACCCCGAACAAACACAATATTTTTTTCATTCAAAACATTTGACACCGTCACAGTTCCTGAATCGAAGCGTGACAGTTCTGAGTATTGAAGTTCGTAGTTGACAGCATTCGAAAATGGTTTCCATCCTAATTCAACCACGCTATCAGTATTGGGCTTGTAATAGCTTGATGTTGGCGGATAGACTAAAGAGACTGATATAGGAATATCGGCATAGAATATGTTGCCATTTATAATGACATCACCATTACGACGAATTTCAATCGTACGTTCAGATGCAGAAGACCCTAAACTTAAAGGAACAATTCCTCCGAGGGCCGAATTTATGGATTTGTCTACTTTAATAAATGAACCAACCGCTCCGGGAAATATAACTTCAACATCTACGCCCTGATTGGGGTCTACGCCGAAATGAACATCATATTCGCTCTTTACAGAGTATCCTGGACCTGAACCCACAAAATCAGACCCAGTTATTTGTGTAGGATTTGTTGAGCGGCGTAAAATTACCGAAGCTCCAAATTGATTCTGTTGACCGCTTTGTCCTGTGATACGCAAATTTAAGAATCGATTATCCACTGATTCGTTCCGCCATAATTTATATCCCTGAACCTGGCCCTGAATAAATAAATCAACATGGCCGTCATTGTCATAATCGGCAGATGCAACCATGTCACTGTAATATTGTGGCCAATCAAAACTCAAATTAGCTCCTGACGTATAATTCTCAAATTTGAAATTTCCTCTGTTTCTCAAAACAAGAAACCGGCCCAGGACAGTCCCATTATCAAACTGTCCACCGACGATCACATCTTTTAGTCCATCGTTATCTATATCAAGTGTCGTAATGCCCCAATGGTTACTGAGTAAAGAATCTGAAAGGCTGGTTGAATCATTTACATTTTGTAAATAACCGCCAATGTTTTCGAAGAATAATATCTTGTACACACCGCTTATTGAGGAGTTTTGGACTAGGTCCCAATCACCATCGTTATCCAAATCTACAAAACATATTCCCTCATCGGCCGTGAGCCACATTCCATTATCATTAAACTGAAAAGTTCCATCACCCTGATTTAAGTACAATTTCCCTTGGTATGCCACATCTACGTATCCGTCATAGTTAAAATCGACGGCCTGCATCCCTTCAAAGTAAACATTGCGGTCTAATCCACTTGCGGTTAAAACTTCAGTAAAGAATTCACCGTCGTTTCTGTACAGAAATGCCCCGTTACCAACAGTATGATTAAAACCTGTTAAAATATCCAAGTCCCCATCGCCATCGTAATCAAAAAAAACACTTGTTTCTGCAGTGCCTCCGCGATCCAATCCCATCCTTGGGGCCATGTCAAAAAAAGATCCACGACGTGAATGGATAAAAAGCCGGCAACTCCCTGTTACTGAGCCGGTGTTATCTCTTGAACCCAGAAAAAGATCGTTCCATCCATCACCGTCAATATCGCCGAAAGCAACACCGCCAAAATATTGACTACTCCGTAAACCATATTCCGGCGTTGAATCCCTAAATCCTCCAAATCCATCATTAATATAGAATCGTTGACTATCCTGCCCGGTATGAAACCACAGATCCGTCATGCCGTCATTGTTAAAATCCCCCCAAACAGGACCGAATGCAGGTGTCGATGTATACAACGATGGTGAAAACCAGGCACTGTCTTGAGACCAAACATGGTCAGAAATGCATATCAATAAAACCAGTATTTGAGTTTTTCGATTGAGGATCATGGTCGTTGTGATACTTCCAATAAAGTTCCGGTAACATTTTCCCAACTATAGGTATTTTTTACTCTCAGTAAGGCTTGTCCACGTTTGATCAGAACTTCATTGGAGTTTTGATCCAAATAGGTGATCATTTTACTGAGGTTTGCTTCATCGTTGCTTTTGAAATAGAACCCGGCATCCCCAACGGTTTCCTGATTTTCAGGTATATCGCTGACAAGAACACAGGCCCCGGCGCCCATCGAACCCAAAAGCGAAGGAGATGTCCCTTCCAATGCGGATGGTTGTATATAAACATAACAATTACTGATCAATTCTTCATATAATTTCCCAAAGACAAACCCAGTAAACAAAATCTTTTTGCAGGTCGTCGACCTAATTTTCTTTTCGTAGTCCTGGTCATACGAACTTCCGCCGACAACGACTAAATATCGATCGGTATTCGCAGATTCAAATGCACGAACAAGCAAGTCAACGTTTTTTTCGGGAACAAATCTACCAACAAAAAGAAAATACTCGCCTGTTTTCAATTTTAGCTCATCCAATTTCGCACCAGCACTTTCCTTTACTATCTTTGCACCATAAGGAACATACAGAAAATTGCGATCCACAAAATCGGATTTCAGTGTGTTGATAACATGATACGAATCGGCTGTAGAGGAATTCGCAAACCTTGAGCCAACTCGCGCGCCTAGTTTGAGGAACTTTTTCGCAAAAGAACTCCATTTATTGCGATACCAATCTATTCCGTCCATCATAAAAACCACTTTAAAACCTAAAAGTCTTAACAATGGCACAAACCATCCATTTCCGACCCCGTACAAATGAACACAATCGACTCTGTGAAAAACCGCATGGATCATTGAAAACATCGTATGAGAAATAGTTTCAAGATGTTTGCCGGAAATATAAGGTACAAAAATCTGTTCAATTTTCATCGAATTCATCGTCCCGGTTCCCACTTTGCCTTTACGGCAATATACCCTGACTCGATAACCCCACGAAGCTAATATATTTGCGGTCTCTTGAACGCATGTTTCGAAACCACTATAATTGGCTGGTATTCCACGAGTACCCAAAACGGCAATAGATTTTATTTTTTTCATTTTTTCCATAGACTCAAATTTTATGCCTAATTCTGATTGCTAAGTTGTCAATTCAATAACAAAAAAACAATGCGCTCTACAGGAAAAACCTGTACATGTACATTGTTTTACTCAAATGACGGCAATGCCGTCAAAAAAAGTCCGTCACTTAATATATGAGACGCTAATATTTTAGAGATAATCTTTATAATAATCTTTCAAATATTCTTCGAGGGCAATCCTCCATCTTCTCATAATATTGACATTTCGCAAATCCAATTTTTTATTAACAAGTCTTTCGGAAGGTGGCCTTTCGGCAAAATATTCTTTTTGGAAATAAGTCGAATCTACTTCCGTTATTTTAATTTTGTTTTCCAAATTTAGAAGTCTGAGCAATTCTTTGGCCACTTCAAGTCGGCTGGTTTCACCTCCGCAAACCATGTTGTATAAGCCCCAATATTCTTTTTCAAGTAGAAGCTTGACATTGTTTGCAAAGTCATGTGTATAAGTCGGTGTGCCCAGCTTGTCATTAACTACAAAAAGCTCTTTCTTACCACTTTTGATCTGTCTCATGATTTTCTGAACGAACTTTTTGTCTTTTTTTGGACCCGCGCCCATCATCCACCCCGCACGGCATACCAAATGTCTTCTTACGTTTTCTTTTACAAATACTTCAGCAATATATTTTGATCTTGCATAATGACCCAGTGGATTG
>CAZHUW010000157.1:0-8042 GCA_964535295.1 uncultured Bacteroidota bacterium | reverse complement strand
CATATCACATTTAAATTCTTATTCGCTAATTCTTCTTCCACTCCGGAAGCCGCCCGGGCGTATAAGGCGCGCCATATTTTTCAAGATCAGATTCAATTTTTCTGACGTCTTCACCAATCGATTTTAAAGAGCTTAATATCTCATCGAATTGATCAGAAGCTACATCGTACAGATGATAAAAAGTGGTCGTCGGTTCCGATGTGGTGCTCCAGAGACTTCCGCTGATCGTTTCCACGCGCGCGCGAACAGAGGTCGGGGCCGAGCTTTCATAAGTGACCCTGAGCGGATCTCCGTTGAGCTTCCTGTTGAGCGTTTTTAATCTTTCCTCTACCGCCATAACGGTTGTCCACGTTTCGTTCGGTAAATTACCCGTTTCGATGACAGCTTTTTTCAAATAGGGGATCTTATCAGCAAGTTCGCCACGATACGCGTCGGCGCCTGTGATGGCGCGGATCAGTTCCGCCACTTTCCTGTTAAATTCATCCAGCTTTTTGTTGTCCGCTCCAGGCAGGCTGCCTGCCTTCAATGGTTTACAGGTGAACGTTTGCGCTGGCCCTGATTCCGTCAATTGGCCGTTATCATATTTTGACAATGTCACCTTATATTTTCCAGGTACGACCATGTATCCTTTGTCGGGTTCATTCCAGGGAACGGTATTATCAAATGGCGTAAGTGAGATCGGAGAGAATACATTGTACCGGAAATCCCATACCAGCCGATTCACGCCTTTACTGATACCGGTCTTTATTTTCCGAACCGGGTTTCCAGCCTCATCCGTTATTGTGAATAATAAGTACGGCTCTTGTTCATCGGCTTCTTTCCTCAAAATATTGTAAGGGGGGATCTCTAATTCCTCGCCTTTTTTCTGTTTTTCCTTTTCCGCATCTCTTCTTTTCTGTTTCAGAGATTTGAATTCATCCTTCACATAATACGTGAATACGGCGCCTACATCGGGATTGGGAGTTGCAAAAAATCCTGCTCCCTGAAAGCCAATTCCGGGAAATCCGAACGGCAGAGACGGAATGAACATCGGGGCGTCTTTGATCGGAAGCAATGCTGCATCTTTTTGCAGCGTTTCCTTTGACAGACTGCGCAAGGGCGAATAGTCATCCAGAATATAGATACCTCTTCCGAACGTAGAAACCACGATATCATTTTCCCTTCGCTGAATGGCGATATCCGTTATGGCTGCTGGAGGCATCCCGTTATTGAAAGAGACCCAATCCTGTCCTCCGGTATTGGAAACATAGAGCCCGAATAAAGTACCTGCAAACAAAAGTTTCGGATCTATGTGATCTTCGGCAATCGAAAACGTCGAACCTTTCACCGGCAAATTAGCGTTGAGTGCCGCCCATGTTTTACCGCCGTCGGTGGTTTTTAGTAAATAAGGCTTATAATCGCCGCCCGAAAAATTGTGACATGCAGCATAAGCGATCAATTTATTGTGTGCGGATGCGATGATCTGATGGACCCGTGCGTATTCCGGCAGGCCGGCCATTGAAACAGGTTTTGTCCACGATTTACCTCCGTCAGTTGTAACATGGATCAAACCGTCTCCGGAACCCACATACAGCATGTTCTGATCCAACGGCGATTCCGCAATAGCAGTGATCTGCGCCATAGAGCCTTTTGATGCGAGTTCATCCAAACTCCAGTACTTGCCTTGCATCTTCAATATTTTTTGAGGCACACCTCTGGTCAGATCAGGACTGATGAGGCTCCATGTATTTCCTCGGTCATCGGTACGGAAAAGCCTGTTGCCGCCAAAATACAAACGTTTATTATCATGGTGAGAAATGAGCAGCGCGGCGTCCCAATCGAAACGGTACGCCACGTCGGCCGTATCGATGGGTTTGATATACAATTGTTCGCCCGTTTTTTTATCAAAGCGGACAAGGCCGCCGTTTTGCGATTGAACATACAAAATATCCGGATCTTTCCAGTCAGCCTGCGTTTCAAATCCGTCACCGCCAAGTGTAAACATCCAGTCCTGGTTAGTTATTCCGGCGGAACTTATCGTACGCGACGGCCCGGTAAAACTATTATTATCCTGCGTACCGGCAAATACGTTATAGAACGGCAACGCGTTGTCCGTCGACACTTTATAAATTTCTGCGATTGGCAGGTTGCTCTTAAAATCCCAGATCTTTCCCTGATCGAAGGATTCATACACGCCGCCGTCATTGCCTGAGATCAAATGTTTGTTGTTTGCCGGATCGATCCACAGTGCGTGATTATCAACGTGTTTGAATTTTTCTCCGAGATTGCTCCACGTTGCTCCGCCGTCGCGGCTGACCTGATTGAAGATATCCATACTGTAGACGAGGTTCTCGTCTTGGGGGTCGCAGAATAATTCCTGAAAATAGAACGGGTAAGCAGATACATAACTGCTGCGTTTGCTCCAGCTGGCTCCGCGGTCCTGGCTGCGGTAGACGCCGCCTTTTTCCTTAGCCTGAACAATCGCATATAAGACGTCAGGATTAGCCGGTGAAACGGCCATGCCGATCCGTCCCACATCTTCCGAAGGCAGGCCGCTCATGATCTTTTGCCACGTTGCTCCATTGTCAGCGCTGCGGTAGATGGCGCTTTCAGGACCTCCGCTTACTGTGGAGTACAATTTCTTAAATCGTTGATGCGCCACCGCATAAAGAACGTTCGAATAACGAGGATCCATATGAACCTGATAACAACCTGTGTACTCGCTGATATAAAGCACGCGCGCCCAGGTCTTTCCTCCGTCCGTTGTTTTATAAATCCCTCTTTCTCCGCCTTCATTACGAAATGGGCCATAGGCCGCAACATATACTATGTTTGAGTTATTCGGATCGATCACAATTCCGCCGATATATTCGGATTGCCCCAGCCCCATATTCTTCCAGCTTTTTCCGCCATCTTCACTTTTATATACACCGTCGCCGAAGATCACATTGGTCTGATTATTGTTTTCTCCAGTTCCAACCCAAACAATATTGGTATTGGACGGATCGATGGCGACGCATCCGATCGAGTAGGATTTTTGCCCGTCAAAAACCGGGGAGAATGTGATGCCGTTATTGGTCGTTTTCCACAAAGAACCGTGGCCAGAGGCTACAAAATATTCGGCGGAATTATTGGAATTAACCGCAATGTCGACCACCCGTCCGCCCGTAAATGCCGGCCCGATGCTTCTGAATCTCAAACCTGACAAAGAAATATTCTTCAGTGAATCAGCTGCATTCTGAGCTGTGACTGTGTAAGTCGCCAGCATGAGAAGGCAGCTGAATAAAATCAGTTTTGTCTGTTTCATAGAATTTCCTCTCTGAAATGTCTTTTAAGAATCATTTGAAATTTATTTAGGAAGCTGAGTTGATCCAAAAGAATGGATTGGCGCGAAAAAGATATACGCTGACCCAAAGGAAAGGTTGCGATGCTTTCGTAATAAAAATAAAGTTTAAAAAAACAAAAACCATTAACCTGTGCGTTCTTTGGGCGCTTTTCGGTTAATGGTCCTTAAATGAGTGGAGACGACGGGAATTGAACCCGTGTCCGAGAATAAGCTACTAAAGATGTCTACATGCGTAGACCTGTTTTGGTTTTAACTGATCCATAAAAAACGGCCAAAAAACGAATCAGCGAGCTCGATACTCCGCTTTTGGCGGAGTGTTCGCCTCAGTCCTCCGAGCATTGGACATCGGCTAGTTTGTCTGAAATGACATTTTAGCAAACCCCGACAAACGAGTGTAAGCTAAAACGGACTGCAGGAAATTAATCCTTAAGCAGCCAATGCGTAAGCATTGTTGTTGTTTGTCTTTTTTCCGCTTATTTAACGCGCACACAGAAAAAGCGCGGCACGCAACCCTTAGCGACCTAGACCCGTCGAAGCCAGTTCGTCCCCAAAATTTTCAATGAACAATGAGTAATGAACAATAAGCAATAAATGTAACGGACTATTCAATCAGAAATTCCGTTTTCAATTGAAACGAATAAAAAACAGCCCGAAGGCCGTTTATTATTCATTACTCATTGTTCATTGAGCTTTGTGCGACCACAAGGAATCGAACCTTGAACCTAATGATTAAGAGTCATTTGCTCTGCCAATTGAGCTATGGTCGCAATTACATCGATCATTAAAGAACGGGGCAAATCTATACAAAAAGTCCGTTCCATGCAAGATTTTTCTGTTTACCGGATCACCTTTTGGATTCACCGCCTGCAAGAACATTATGGAGAAGTATCTTGAATTCCTCCAGGTCATATGGCTTTACAATATAACCCGAAAAACCAAATTTCTGAAAGTCGGACATGATCGGATCATTGGAGTAGCCGCTGGCTACTATGACCTTGGCCTTGGGATCATACTCAAGCAGTTTTTTGATCGCCTCTTTCCCTCCCATGCCGCCCGGGATGGTCAGATCCATGATCACAGCATCAAATGCGGCGCCCGATTCTTTTGCCGCTTGATACATTTGGATGGCATCGCGTCCGTCCGCGGCAGATGCCGATTCATATCCCAGCCTTTTCAGGATACGCGAGGTGATATCGCGTATGTCTTCTTCATCATCCATGATCAGAATTCGTCCGTGACCGGGGCCAATTGTCATTTTATACTCGCTTTTTTCAACAAATTGTTGTCCGGATGCAGGAAGATAGATCAGGAACTGAGTTCCTGAGCCCAATTGCGACTCGACCATAATATAACCCTCATGATTCTTGACGATCGAATAACATGTGGCTAATCCAAGCCCGCTGCCTTTTTGTTTGGTTGTAAAATACGGATCGAAGATTTTTGTTAAATGTTCTTCCGGAATACCCACGCCCTGATCTCTCAGCATGATCTTTACATAATTGCCCGCACGCATCGTTCCGGATAATTCATCTACCTGATTATTTTCCGCAAAGATCTTGATCACGCCGCCGACCGGCATGGCCTGAACCGAATTAATGATCAGATTATGAATGACCTGACTGATCTGACCCTGATCGACATCCACAGGCCAAAGGTCATCGGCTATCTGGTATTCGCACAAAACGTTCGATCCCCGGATCATGAAATCGGCGGATTCTTTAATCAGATCACCAATGGATGCGGTTTTACGGATCGGATTACCGCCCCTTGAGAAAGTGAGCAATTGTTGGGTCAACTCTTTGGCACGAAATGACGCCTTTTCTGATTTATTCAGAATATCCGTAAGTCGTTCTTTATTATTTGCCTCCAGTTCCATTTTGGCGAGCGAAATATTACCGAGTATGGCCGTTAAAATATTATTAAAATCATGTGCAATACCGCCGGCAAGAAGTCCGACCGACTCCAGCTTCATGGTCTTAATACGCTCTTCTTCCATTTTTCGTTTTTCAGTCACATCGCGGAAAACAATGACGGTACCGAGAACGCTTCCTTCTTTATTTCGAATAGGCGCTCCGCTGTCTGCTATAAGTCTTTCCGTCCCGTCTTTGGCGATCAGGATCATATCATTCAGCAATTCAAAAATACCGGATGAGCCAATGATCTGTGCGACGGGGCTGCTGAGCTTTTGCCGTGTTTTATGATCGAATATATTAAACACGTTTTCAACCGGCAGGTTCAGAGCGGTTTCCTGCGTCCATCCGGTCAAAGATTCTGCAACCTTATTCATTAGAATAATCCGACCGTCAACATCCGTTGTTATCACGCCGTCACCGATGGACCGTAGCGTTACCATCAGTAATTCTTTTTCCGCCGCAAGAGCAGCCTCATTTTTTTTCCTCTCAGTAATATCATAATACACACCTTGAACTGCCGGTTGATTTTTCCATCGTATATCGGCGACAGAAGCTTCAAGTGCAAGTTTTTTTCCGTCTTTTGTTATGACGCTTAATTCATAGCGATTTGATACGGCATCGCCCCTTTTTCTTTTTTCTCTGCGCGCATCGATCATCTCCAGACTCTCGGGCGCAATAAAAACCATATAATCAAAGCCGGGATTCATGATCTCTTTTCTTTCATAACCAAAAAGCCTTTCCCAGGCTTCGTTCACAAGCACCAATCTGTCATTCTGAAGGATGTAAATCGGGTTCGTTGATTGTTCGATTAGTGTACGGAACTGTTGTTCGCTTTCACGAAGTGCTTCTTCGGCATTTTTCCGCTCTGTAATATCATAGGTGATGAATTGAAGAGCCGGCTGATTATAGTAAGTGATCTTTGAAATCACGGATGTGTACCAATGCACCTGGCCGTTTTTATCAATGAAGCGGTTCTCTATCGTATCGGAATAGTCTTTTGAACTCGCCATAAAGCGGCGGATAAAATCGGCAACGTGTTTTCGGTCGTCCGGATGAATAAATGGATTATTTTCCTGAACGAATTTAAAATCATCGATCTTATATCCTGTCTGTCTTTCCAAAGAGGGATTGGCATACAGCATGTGCATCGCGTAGTCGGTAATAAAAATCGTATCGTGAAATGACTCCACGAACGTCCGGTACCGTCGTTCACTTTGTATCAGTCCTTCGTACAATTGGGCATTCTCTATGACCGCCGCTGCGGTACCGGCAAAAGCGGTAAGAAGCCGCAGATCATCTTCGGTAAAGGCGTTCGTTCCTGCCGATGTTTCGAGCGATATGGCCCCGATGATACGTTTGGTTGTTATCAAGGGCGTTGCGATGGCGCTTTTGATCTCCCGAATTTCCTGAATGCCGCCGCTGTAGGCGTCCTCGCTCACGTGAGGAATTAGTACGCCTCTCCGTTCCCTGATCGATTGCCCGCTGTAGCTATGCTGGATGGAAAGACGTATGTCGCTGACTCTCGGATCAATATAGCCCATTAGAGCGCCAACGAAAATCTCCTGTGCTTTTTCATCATAAAGCATGATTGCGCCTTTTTCAGCGGCAGGTATTGTCGATTTGAGGATCAGTAACATGTTTTCCAGAAGCGGCTTTACCTCCATGGCGCTTCCAAGCAAACTACTGACCTTTGCCAGAGCTTCTAATTCGCGAACATACTGTTTGTTTTTGTTTTCAATCTTCTTTCGTTCAGACGCTTCCATGGCGATCGAAATAATATCGGCTGTAGCTCTTGCATAATCCTGATCTTCAGCGGTCCAATTCCGTATTTTTCCCGCTTTTTCATGGCAAACGATACCGGCCACTTTACCGTTACGCCAAATCGGAACATCCATAAGCGAGCGGATCTCAGTCTCATTCAAATACGTTTTTGATAATTCACTGGTAAGATCATCCTCGAGTACGTTGGGCGTCGCTATGATACGGTTCTCTTTAATTGCTTTGAAATAGGCCGGATAATCTTTAACAAATAACTGTTTTCTTTCTTTATAAGCGTCTTCTGTATGATCAAAAAGATGATCGCAAATTAGTAAAGCCCCTCCTTCATCTAAGTACCATATCCCCACACGATCGATATCAAGAGTTTCAGCATTGAGTCTGGAAATCTTTTTGGAAATGGTTTCCAGATCGGAATAATCCATTTTGGACAATTCCAGTAAGGACGCCTGATAACGCAGGGCGCGTTCTACCCTCAGCCGTTCCGCGTCCTGTACTTTCTGGCGTTCGGTCAAATCACGAAAAATGCCCTGAATGATCTTACGGCCGCCTAGTTCTGATACACTGGCGCTGATCTCAACAGGAATTTTACGTCCGTCGGAATTCTGTACATAAATAAATTCATTTACACCAACTTTCGCCGCTACATGTATTTTAAAAATTTCACGTGCGTGCCTTTCGTCGTCCGGCGGATGGAGTTGTGACTGGTGGGTGCCGATCACTTTTTCCGCAGGTCTTCCGAGCATTTCTTCGGCTTTTTTATTTAAGGTAATAATGATCCCGGTTTCAGCATCAGCGACAATAATGGCGTCATTGGCCGTTTCAATTAGTTTCCGGTAGGTTTCTTCGGATTGCTTGAGCGCAGTTTCTCTTTCCTGGCGCTTGATGATCTCTTTTTTAAGTTTTGCATTGGCTTTGCTTAATTCACTTGTGCGCTCATCAACTCGTATTTCGAGCTCATCCAATGTCTTTCTCAGTTCGTCCTCGGCAGTTTTTCGGCTGAAAAATCCGGGGATTTCGTATTTCGT
>CAZHUW010000156.1:0-8050 GCA_964535295.1 uncultured Bacteroidota bacterium | reverse complement strand
TCATGTTGGCTACATTCTGAATCGTTCCTGAACTTCCGATCGCGAAATCGTATTTATGTTTTTTTATCTCCCTTGCAACGGGTGATAGAAAACCGACGATATGCTCACGGCAAGCCTTGATTTCTTTGTCCTTCATGATCGACTTTGAAAAAAATCTCTCGGTAAGACGTATGCATCCGATCTTAAGACTGTTCGCGTACAAGGCTTCACCCTTTATTCCCGCAAGATACTCAACACTCCCTCCACCGATATCAAGACAAAGAACTTTCTTGTCAAAGACCGGTAACGCTTGTAGAACACCCAGATAGATCAACCGAGCCTCTTCAAAACCTGAGACGACTTCAACCGTAATACCGGTTCGTGCGTGGACTTTCTTTACAAATTCATTCTGGTTCAGCGCCTCGCGCACAGCGCTCGTTGCAACGGCCCGGATCGGTGCCCGGTAGGTGCGTGAAATCTCAACAAAATGTTTTAAAGCCGTAATTCCGCGTTCCATTGCATCCGGGGTGATCGTTTTCATATCCTTCGCGCCGCTACCCAGGCGAACATTCTCTTTAGCACGGTCCAGGATCTTCATGTTGCCGTTGGACAACAGCTCGACAACAACAAGGTGAAACGAATTCGTTCCCATGTCAATCGCCGCCAAATAGTGCCCTTTTTCTTCAATCTGCTTTTTTCGCATGTGCTATTTTTCGTTGGATAAGTAACTTAAGATTGACCAATGAGCTTGAGTTGGCGAGGGGTCATGTACCACTTAAGTTCGCCGCGAGGAGTCGGTGTAAGCCTATCAACATCAATCTTACAAAGACTGCCCTTCTTGAAAGAGAGTGACAACTTACTGTTCCCAATAAAATAACCTGCCAGCTTTCCAAGATCCGGCTGATGCCCGACGAGCAATACTTTATAGTCATTCTGAAAAGACTTGAATGCTACCATGAGATCGGCAACCGACATCGGAATGGCTAGGGCCGGGCAGTTATGGATCTTGTTTGAACAATCCAAGGTATCGCCGACAATTTCTGCGGTTTGTTTTGACCGAACAAGGGGGCTTGTTAAGACAACATTGAAATGAAGACCCAGTCGCTTCATCCCTTTTGACTCGTCTTTCATGAGTTCCAAACCCTCATCGGTTAGCGGCCGCGCGGCATCTGAGCGTATCTTCCCTCCGATATCTTCGGCCAAGCCGTGGCGTAATAAATAGATTTCCATATATTTCTTATGCTCCGAATTTTTTTAGCTTACCTGCATTGGCCAGCGCAAGTTCCATAATATAATAAGAACGAAAATTACCTAGCTGTCCTTTCGAACACTCCGTCTCATTGAACGCCTGCGCGTCATCAAAACTGCACACATTAGAATAAATCATGAATGGCACCGGGTGCCAGCTATGACTCTTCATCGGCGGCGGAGTGGAGTGATCGCCCGTCACCATGATGACATCAGGGCACAATTCCCGCAGCATTGGGATGTGTCTGTCGACTTCCTCGAGGATCTTTATTTTCCCTTCAGGATTCCCGTCTTCGCCGTATGAATCGGTCTTTTTGATGTGAATAAAGAAGAAATCGTATTGGCTCCAATTTTCCTTTAGCGTTTGAAATTCATCTACGATTTCCATGCCCGTATGCAGTACATCCATACCGACCACACTCGCGACACCCCGATACAAGGGGTAACTAGCAATGCAAACAGGCTTAAGTTCAAATCTCTCCGACATTGAAGGCACATGAGGGAGCACTGAAAATCCACGCATCAGGATGCTATTGGCCTTAGTCTCGTTTTTCAGGACTTGATTCGCTTTAGCGATGAATTTATTGGCGATCAATGCCATACGTTTGGACGAAATGCCGGCAGCAACGGCCGGGAGCGCTTTGACGCCGGTAACCTGCGGGTCTGTGTCTTTGATATGCCCGTCCAATTTCTTTCCGCGAAATACTACCACAAACCGGTATTGTTCGCCAGGCTTGATGATCACTTTAACATCATCAACCTTTTTTATTTTACTGCTGAGTATTTCACACAAGCGCACACATTCTTCTGTCGGAATTCTCCCCGCCCGTCTGTCCGTCAGAAGGCCTTTGGCATCGATGGTAGCAAAATTACATCGGGTCGCTACATCGCCGGCTTGTAATTTCATATCGAGCCCAAGTGCCTCCAGTACGCCACGCCCAATCTGGATTTCATCATCGGTCGGATCATAACCGAATAAGGAAAAATGCGCAGGACCGCTGCCGGGAGTTACGCCGCACGATACCGGCATGATACGCCCGCAAAGTGATTCTTTTGCCAATGCATTAAGATTAGGTATATGCGCCAATTCGAGTTCGGTCTTGGGACGTTCTTTGGTTCGAATTCCACCGAGCCCGTCCATCACTAAAAGCACTATTTTTGATTCTGTTTTCTGGGATAACATTTTGATCAGATCGGAGTGTTTCATGATAAGCCTCATTGAGTTGGTAAGATGATAAAATATAGTCTCTTTTTATTTATGATTCAATAGCTTGGGTTTTGAAATTTAAATTTCAATATTGCATTTTCGTTCAAGGATGAATATATTAGGCCGTAATTGGAATGTCGTCCAATGGTAGGACAGTGGACTCTGGATCCATTAATCGGGGTTCGAATCCCTGCATTCCAGCAGTGTAAAAGGGCAACCGCAGATTGCCCTTTTTTAATTCTTGCATTTTATTTCACAATACAATACATTGATTGCGTGATAAAAAGTTATTAATTCCCATTGGAGGTGTTTCTTATGAATTTAGGTATGCCTGAAATTATCATTATTTGTATTGCTGTATTGGTTCTTTTTGGAGCAAAAAAGATCCCTGAATTTGCTCAAGGCCTGGGAAAAGGAATCAGAGAATTCAAACGAGCGATGCACTCCACCGAAGAGGAAATCAAAAAAGGAATTACTGAGGATCCGGATAAAAAATCCTGATGTAGTATTACCGGAGACTCTGATTGTATAGAATCCCGATCCGCCGACTTATCGGCACATCGGGATTTTTTTTAAGTCAAAACTAATATGAACCTATGGAGATTCCTCTATCGTGAATAAAACCTTTTCTGAAATTTCAAACGATCTGAAAAACAACAAAGCGACCTGCGTATCATTGGTAGAAAACTACCTGGTGAACATTGATCGCCATAAACATCTAAACGCTTTTATCACTGTGTTTGAGAAAACAAAGTTGCTAAAGCGTGCGAACGCCATTGATTTGAAGATACAATCAAATGCGGCGGGCAAACTTGCAGGCATGGTCGTAGCCGTAAAAGATGCTATTGTTGTAAAAAATGAACGTAACACGTCCGGATCAAAGATCCTTGAGAAATACACCTCCCCCTATAGCGCCACGGTAATTGACCGGTTGGAGAATGAAGATGCGATCATTATTGGCAAAGCTAATTTGGATGAATTTGCCATGGGATCTTCCAATGAAAATTCGGCGTATGGAAATGTGCTCAATCCCTTGGATACTTCTCGCGTTCCAGGCGGATCAAGCGGAGGAAGCGTTGTTGCCGTAGCAGCCGGCTTGAGCACGGCCGCATTAGGTTCTGAAACCGGCGGTTCTGTGCGTTTACCTGCCAGTTTTTGCGGTGTAGTGGGTTTAAAGCCAACCTACGGACGGATTTCGCGTTACGGGTTATCTGCTTTTGCCTCATCGTTTGATCAGATCGGGCCTATCGGCAACAATGTAGAAGATACGGCAGTGATAACAGAGGTCATCGCCGGAATAGACTCCCACGATTCTACCAGTTCGGATATGATTGTCCCAAACTATCGAAACGAACTTAGAAAAGGCGTCGATGGATTACGTATAGGCATTCCAAAAGAATATTTCGGAAAAGGTTTAGATAGTGAGATAGAAAACAATATTCGTGATACCATAAATAAATTAACAAAAGCAGGTGCTGAGATCGTAGACGTGTCATTACCTTACACTGAATACGGTATTGCCACTTATTACATTTTAGTGACAGCCGAAGCTTCGTCAAATTTAGCACGTTATGACGGCATCCGATATACACACCGTAGCGCCCAGGCAGACACGATTTCAGAAACATTCGTAAAAAGTCGAAGCGAAGCGTTCGGCGAAGAAGTCAAACGACGGATCATGCTTGGCACCTACGTCCTGAGCGCCGGTTATTATGATGCGTATTACAAGAAGGCTCAGAAAGTACGGACACTGATAAAAAAGGATTTTGAAAACGTTTTTTCAAACAAAATCGACTGCCTTTTAGCTCCTACATCACCAACCGTCGCTTTTAAGTTCGGAGAAAAAACCAATGATCCTCTGGCGATGTATTTATCCGACGTGTATACCGTGAACATCAATATCGCGGGTAATCCCGCGATCAGCGTGCCCTGCGGAAAGAATTCAGACAAGATGCCCATTGGAATTCAGGTGATTGCAAAAGATTTTGATGAAGCTATGTGTTTTCGTGTCGCCAGTGCAATCGAAAAATTGGCTTGAATCCAATTATAACCGTAACTTCAAGTTACTCTTGAAAAAATATTTTCTTATACTTGCTTCAATCACCTTCCTAGCAGCCTGTACATCCAAAGCGCCGACGGATGACCGTATTATACTTACGTGGTGGCAGTTTTGGGCAGAACCATACCAAAAGCCGGTCGTGCGCCAGTTAATCGATGAATTCGAGCGACTTCATCCCAAAGTTAAAATCGAAATGACTGAATTGACATGGTCCAGCGGACATGATAAGATCGTTGCCGCTTTCGCGGCAGGTCGTGCACCTGATGTCGTGGAATTAGGATCGGATTGGGTTTATGAGTTTGCATCGCGACGGGTTCTGGCGGATGTTACATCATTTGCGACGGCTATCAAGAATGATTTTCTGGGGTGGGAGTCCTGTCAATTTGATGGCCGGATTTATGCATTCCCATGGATGCTAGGCTCGAGAGCCATTTTTTATAATAAAGATATTGTAAAAAACGATTCCGTCCGAACATGGGATGACCTCCTGGCGGAAGTTATAAAAGCGCATCGGCCGGAACTTGGAATTTATGGATTCGGAAATACCAAGAATGAACCTCATCAACTGTATAAGAAGGTACTTCCTTTCTTTTGGACCAACGCCGGTGACGTATTATCACCAGACATGGACCGATCGGTCATTAACAGCAACGAGAACGTTGAAGCTTTTGACTTTTATCTGCAATTGTGCCGGTTCGGCCTTCTTGAAAGCCAAAAGAACCTCGATGATAAATTTGTGGAAGGCCGTATCGGCTTCGTATTTTCCGGCGGTTGGTTGATCAAAAAAATCAATGATCAAAATCACAATCTTGACTACGGCGTCATCCTTTTTCCTCAAAAAAGTATTTCGAAACCATCTTTTTCATTTTACGGCGGTGAATACCTTGCTATCAATAGCCAAACGGCTCGTACGGATATTGCTGTTGAATTCATTCGTTTTTTGACCGACAAAAACCGTTCTCTCAAACTCTGTTCTGTTTCAAAAGTAACCCTTCCGGCTGCTATTTCCATTCATAACGACACCTATTTTAACGCTAATGAGAATGAGAGAATTTTAGCTGATCAACTGATTTCATCCCGCCCGTCACCGATTCACCCTCAATGGGTTAAAATAGAGAGTGTGATCGAAGACGAAGTAGAACAAGCGATCTATGGAAGAAAAACTGCAAAACAAGCCCTTGACAGCGCTCATGAACGTATCCAGGCTCTATTAGAAAGACTATGAAGGTTTTTTTGAAATATATTTCTCCTCTTCTTATGATAGTCCTTTTTGTACTGCCATCTACGGCTCAAATTAAGAAGGACCAGGACAGGGTTTATTATCAATTAAATTACCGACCGGGTGATTGGATCACTATTTCTGGCACGCGCCACACAACGTCCATAGCTGTGGGATATAAAACCGCATTCATTGGAACCACCGGAGGAATATTGCGGTATGATTTCATAAAAAAACAATTTGATTATCCGCTGACCACCAGCAATGGTCTACTGGATAACAATGTTAAAGTCGTTGCGCTGGACAGGCAAAACGATTTTCTGTGGGTCGCAACGGAAAACGGGCTGCAGTACTATAACCCCGCGGCCCAGCAATTTGCAACAGTAACCAATTTTCAAATCGGGATCGGTTTAGACGAAGAAATTCACTCCATTGGATTTGAAACAGGAAAGGTCTGGCTTCAAACCAATAAGGGCTATTTGTCATCAGCCAACTCGTTATTCGGTTTTGTTAGAGAGGACCTTCCAGAAACAGCCGTCGTTCTATGGTTCGGACTGAGAGCTATTCCACGAGGCAGCATTCCCCACATTTTCACGGATCAGGAAAGTGGTTTTCAATTCGACGATTATGAAAAAGTTTTTACGGACAATGAGTTTCGCAGATTTCCATTGACTTATTATGTTTATGATCACCTTGGCAACCTTTGGATCGGAACAAACGGCGCCGGCGCGTGGAAGGCAAACAGTATATCTTTTTTGGCCGAGCCGCTCTCCTATGGACTAGCAACTGAAAATGTATCAGCTATGGATTTTGACGACATAACCATATGGCTGGGAGGGAGCCGAAAGGATTTTCCTAATGATCCGAATAATCCTGTACAAAACGGCATTACAGAATGGGATCAGGAAAAAGATAAGTTCAGGTACTATGATTCCGGTTTCAGGTCAGGACTACGATTGAATATCGTTAACTGTCTGATCATCGATAAAAGCAACATATGGATCGGAACGGATGAAGGCCTCGTTCGTAAGATAAAATCAATGGACTATTGGACGACCTATGGTGCTTATAGCGGGCTTTATCACCCGTCGGTTCTTTCAGTGGCCGTCGATGGAAAAACCCTTTATATCGGCACACAACAAGGCCTCAATACTGCCAAACCGAAAGAAAAAGATTATCTCATCTCAAAAGTAGAGATCCCGGAATTATTCAACATCCCCATTTTCAAATTACTTGTCAGCGGAAATAAACTTTGGATGGGAACCGGCAATGGTATTTATTCTTTATCTCTGGATAATACCCTATTGTCGCACTTCAATGCGGTCGGTTTCAGCGTCCATTCCAGAATTTTTCTGGACCAACAAGTTCGCGGCATTACCGAAGATTCCTCCTACATCTATTTTGCATCTGAATTGAGTGTTGTCAGATACCGCAAAGCAACCGCAACTTGGGAATCGCTGCCGATCAACACACAATACCTACAGCCAGGCATCAATGATGCGGTTTGTGATGAACAAAACCTGTGGATCGCAACCAACTCAGGTGTTTTGAGGTATATCAAAACAAAACAAAAATGGCTATACTACGGAACTCAGGACGGTCTTGCCGGCGAGATTGTAAAAAAAATCCTGATCGACGGCGATTATGTCTGGTTCGGTACGAACAAGGGCCTTACACAATTCTTCTGGAACGCACCTCACCTTATTGAATAGATCAAGCCCCGCACTGCTTCGTGTTTCGGTAATCGATCTTCCCTACTATAAACTTATTTACAGCAGGAATCTAATTGTTCATAGGCCTTTTTGTCTCGTTTCGCGTCATTTGCGTCATATCCTGCTTTTGCAATAGCCGATTCGATGTCTGCAATTTTCAATTTAGTCGCATTGTATTTTACTACGGCCATTTTTGTTTTCTTATCGACATTAACTTTTTCTATACCTTTCAATTCGTTTATAGCATTCGTCACAGTCTCAACGCAGCTGCCACACTTAATGGTCGGCAAATTTATTGTTGCTGTTTCGGTAATACTATCCATTTCAGAACCTTTTGATGCCTGTGCCCATGCATTGACATTCATACATAATGTTAATATTACCACCGCAGAAAAAGAGATCATTGTTTTCATAAATCAGTCCTTTGCTTAATTTAAATTATGATTGAAAATCAGGTTCAACACATTCTTAATGATATTCGTTCCTTTCATTACACGTTTCTTCACCGTTTTCTTAACTTCAATTGTTCTTACGCTAATGTTTGTGTTCTGAAGATTCAACCGCATCTCCTTTTTTTTCTGCTTTATCCTTGTCCGATACCATCTCTCCGTGTTGATGCCCCGTTG
>CAZHUW010000155.1:0-8107 GCA_964535295.1 uncultured Bacteroidota bacterium | reverse complement strand
CGACATATGCCAGCACTTCGCCTGACGGACTCAATGCAACAAAGATATCAGAGTTGAATCCGTTGATCCGGTTGGTTTCATCCAGACCCTGCTGCACCGTAGCTTTATCGCCGGTACTAAGTTGAGCGGCAAATTTGGGATTATCGGAAACGCTGCGGCTTTGCAAAATAAGTTGGTTAAAATAACTGACGTTAAATTCTTCATAGGTGACGTTGCTTCGCGTCAGGCGGTCGACGATATCGCTTTTAATGCGTTTTGCCAATTGAATCGAAACAACCAAATACGATGTTCCTGCGATGATCAAAATGACCAGCACGAGCAGGATGAGTTTGTCTCTAAATTTGAGCCTCATAAAAATTCTTCCGCTATGTTGATACGTTTGATTAAAAAAACATACTGTATATTGACTGCAAAAACAAGTTGAAAATAAGTCGTAAACAAGCGTTAAGGTGACCGATTCACATTTATGGTTTTTAATAATTTTCCCTTGAAAACCATAACATTAATCTTATATTTTAACAGGTTCTTTTGAACTGTCTATTCTTTTCTTACGCTCCTGTCCAGGTTCTCAATTTTGATAACCTTTTCTATTGTTTTCCGTGTGCGATAGGCCCTTACATAAAGAAATGCCTATGAGATGGTTTGACTACTGGCAATTCAGAATCGTCTTTGCGATGGTTGTCACCGCGGGAATCGTGTTTCTCTTTGCGAGCTGGTTATACTCATTTCTGATGCCGGGATCCGTTCTGGATTTTACATGGGTCGCTGCGTGCATGGCGGGCGCGTTTGTGTTTGCCCTGGCGGGATCAGGGTTGCTGGTAAAAGATCTTAAAACTTATATCCGGGAACACGAAATCACAAAAAAGTCCAATCAGTTTGATATTATAAATGCCGTCCATGAGACCTTGCTTCGCGAAGTGGAACTCGATAAGGTTTTAGAAAAGATCATAGCATTGTCGATGAAAGCTATACCGGCCGCTGAAAAGGGCAGCGTACTTATTTTAAATGAAGAAAAGCAGATATTGGAAGTCAGAGCTCAGATCGGTTACGATGATGCCCTGATGAAGACTTTTTCACTCAGATTAGGCGAAGGATACGGAGGAGAGGCGGTAGCGCTGGGAAAGAATTTCCTTATTCATGATCTGGATTCGGAAGATATACACCTTCGGAACATCACGACTGAAATTGCTTCGACGAAGCGGATCAAATCCGCCGTGACTTCCGTTTTGAAGGTCAAAGATAAAATAGTCGGTACCATTTCGCTTGAAAATTGTTCGGTCACACATGCCTTCAACGAACAAGATCTGAAGCTTCTTACCTCCTTTGCCTCGCCGGCGTCTCTCGCCATTGAGAATGCCATACTATATGAGAGCGTGCAGCGTAGATCCCGTGAACTGGAGATGCTGAATAAGGTAAATTCCGAATTGATTCAATCGGTCGACCTTGAGACCGTTCTGCAAAAAGTTATCGATTCTGCAATACTGGCCATTCCATCCGCTAAAATGGGTTCCGTTTTATTGTTGGATGATTCGGGAAGGATCCTTTTGGTTAAGGCTTTTCAGGGTTACGAACCGGAAGCGCTCAGAAATTTTGTATTACCGGTGGGTAAAGGGTTCTCTGGCACTGCGGTTCAGGAAAAGCGGAATTTTATTATTTCCGACTTGAGCCTGCCCGAGTACCGGAAATTCCGGCTCAACGGGGAAAAAGACTCCGGTCATTCGGGTATCCGCTCGGCGATGGTAGCTGTTCTGCAGGTTAAGGACAAAGTGATTGGAGCGATCTCTCTTGAAAACCCGACGGAAGCGGATGCCTTTAAAACAAACGATCTCAAAGTATTGACCTCTTTTGCCTCGCAAGCTGCGATGGCGATTGAAAATGCCAAGTTCTATGAGACCCTGGAAGACGAGGTTGCATCCCGTACCCGAAAGCTTCAGGATGTGAATGTACGCCTGATTGAGGCCGACCGGCTGAAATCGGAGTTCCTTGCAAACATGAGCCATGAATTACGGACGCCGCTGAATGCGATCATAGGTTTTTCCGAACTGCTGTTGGATGAGAGTACGGATATTGAGATCAAGAATAAGCAGGAATGTTTACGGGACATCCATCGAAGTGGTAAACATCTGCTCCAACTGATCAACGATATCCTCGACCTGTCAAAGATCGAAGCCGGTAAGATGGAGTTACATCTCGAGAATTTCCTCTTTTCAGATCTGATGTATTCGGTTCAGCGAACCGCGCTTCCTTTGCTCGACAAAAAGAATCAAAGACTGAAAATTGATATTCCGAAAAATTTTCCGGCCATGTTCGCCGATCCGAATAAGATACGTCAAGTCATGTTGAACCTGATCAGCAATGCCATAAAATTCTCTCCGCCCGAGACGGTGATTCACGTTAATGCAGAATTTAATGAAGACAACGGAAATCATATATTTGATATTGCCGTGATCGATCAGGGGCGAGGCATCCGGGAGGAGGATCAGCATATAATTTTCGAGGAATTCCGGCAGATCGATGGGAGTACTACCCGGGAGGATCAGGGCACCGGGCTAGGCCTCGCATTATGCAAACGGCTGGTCGAGATGCACGGCGGCACGATAACGGTCGAAAGTGCGTATGGACAAGGCAGTACGTTCCGGTTTCGCATTCCGCAGACGAATATGGATCTTGAAGAGATTGTTGAGAATATTCACCAGTCCGGCCCGGGCTTAAATGATTTTATTCTGGTTGTCGAGGACGACCTGGCATCCGCCAATCTGATGAAACGGTTTCTGGAAATGGATGGCTACCACACCGTAATTGTCCGGAACGGGGAGGACGTATTGGCCGAAGCGAAAAAGATCCGGCCGTTGGCGATTACCCTTGATATCATGCTGCCGGGCAGAGACGGATGGGATGTATTGCACGAACTCAAATCCGACCGGATCACGCAGGCGATCCCGGTCTTCATTGTTTCGGTGATGGATAATAAGGATCGCGCGTATAGCCTGCATGCGGATGACTATTTTATAAAGCCGATCGACCGTAAACAGATTCTGAGCCGTATCGGTTCGTTAAGAAAAAGGAATGGCGCTAAGAAGCCGATCAGCCGGATACTGGTAGTGGATGATGATGATAACGCCCTTTTTCTGACCTCATCGTTCTTGGAGAAAGAAGGGTTCATAGTGAGGAAGGCTCGTGACGGCAGTAAAGCCTTTGAAATGATACGGGAAGAAAAACCGGACCTCGTCATTCTTGATCTTCTGATGCCGCATGTGAGTGGTTTCGAGGTTATGGAATTAATGAGAAAAGACCCTGATTTGCAAGATATTCCGGTTATCGTCCTTACCGCTAAAGAGCTGACGGATGAGGACAGGGAACAAATGAGCGGGCAGGTAAGAAAATTCATGCAAAAAGCATCGTATACGATTTACGATCTTCTGTATGAAATAAAGCGGGTCGTAGGTTAGAGGAGTTGCAATGAAAAAAACTATCTATCGGGCAGTAGCCGGATTGATCCTGTTATTCGCATGGACATCGGTTGTGCGACCACAGGGGCAAGATATCGATTTTGAAAGAATCAATATCGACCAGGGACTGTCGCAAAGCAGTATCAATTGTATCCTTCAGGATAGCCGCGGTTTCATGTGGTTCGGTACGCAGGATGGTTTGAACCGGTACGACGGATACACTTTCATCGTTTACAAGCGTAGTTCAGTCGATACATCATCGATCTCCAGTAACTGGATCACTTCACTTTTTGAGGATGAGACCGGCATCATCTGGATTGGAACCCAGGGCGGCGGATTGAACCGGTTTGATCGGGTAACGGAGAAATTTACCGCCTATGTTAATGAGCCCGGAAATCCCTTCAGTTTGATGGATAATGACGTCAGGTCGGTCTACCAGGATAAAGCGGGTACATATTGGGTCGGAACCGCTGAGGGCGTGTGCACTTTTAACAAGCAAAACGGTAAATTCAATGCACTGACCGGTTCAAAGGGGATCGAATCCGCATTTGTATCCACCATATTCGAAGATCACCGCGGCGACATCTGGTTTGGTACCCAAGGATCGGGTATATACAGATTAGTACGGGAACGCGGCGCTCAAACAATTATCAATTATACCCATATACCAGATTTTGCCAATAGTCTGAGTAATAATTTTGTTAATGCCATATTCGAAGATAAGAACAAAGTTATATGGGTGGGTACCGGGGGAGGGCTTAATAGACTACTGACCACGGAAACAGGGGGTTTTGTGTCTTTCCGTCATGACGATAAAAATCCGGCTAGTCTGTCGTTCGATCGTGTGCAGACTATTTTCGAAGATCGGCTGGGTATTTTGTGGATAGGAACCGATGGCGGAGGAATAAACTGCTTTGATCCGCGTGATCCGACCGGAACGAAATTTTTGCGCTATCAAAACAATCCTATCGATCTGAACAGCCTTGGTGAAAACCGCGTTTACTCGCTGTTGGAAGATAAATCAGGAACACTGTGGATCGGTACCGGAGGAGGCTTGAGCAAAGTTGACCGAAAACCCAAAAAATTCAAACACTACCGAACCGAAGCGAATGACCCTAACAGCCTGAATGTTAGTGAAGTCTGGTGCTTTTATGAAGACCGGGAAGGGGTCCTGTGGATCGGAACAAACGGAGGCGGTTTGAACCGGTTTGATAGAAGGAACAACACCTTCACGTTTTATCGCAACGATAGCCGAAACCCTAAGAGCCTCAGCGAAGACCGCGTTTGGTCGATCATGGCGGACAATCACGGATCGCTTTGGATTGGAACGAACGGCGGCGGACTCAATAAAATGGATCGCACCACCTCCGCCTTCACGCATTACCGAAATGATCCGGCTAATCCGAGAAGCCTTAGCGATAACCGCGTTAAAGTTTTGCTGTTGGGAAGTGATAGTTGTCTCTGGATCGGCACGCGCGCAGGCGGCCTTAACAAACTGGATTTGCGAACCGAAGAATTCGTATCCTACAAAAACGATCCGAACGATCCGAATAGCTTGAGCAGCAATGATATCTATTCTTTATATGAGGACCGCCAAGGTGTACTGTGGGTGGGAACTTTCGGTGCAGGCCTTAATCGGTTTGACCGGGCAACGCAGAAATTTACTGTATTCAAAAATAATCCCAAAGATCCGCGATCTATCAGCTCCAACGGGGTTTTGGGCATGTGTGAAGACCGAAACGGCAATTTTTGGGTCGGCACGCAGAGCGGCGGCCTCAATCGCCTGGACAGAGAAAAAGGTAATTTTGTACATTACTCACGCGATGCCGGATTACCGAATGAAGTAGTGTATTCCATTCTGGAGGACAATCAGGGATATTTGTGGATCAGTACCAACAAAGGGCTGACCCGGATCCGTTATGTGAATGACGAGACAAAACTGGATATTCGTAATTATGATCAGCATGACGGATTGCAGAGCAACGAATTCAACGGCGGATCTTATTTCCGCAGCAGTAAAGGAGAGCTTTTCTTTGGCGGCGTTAACGGATTTAACGCCTTTGTGCCCGAACTTGTAGAGGATAATAAACACATTCCTGCGGTGGTACTCACCGCATTTAAAAAATTTGACCGAATTCAAAATCTTGCCACTTCCATACCGGAGATCAAGGAAATCCAGTTATCCTACAAAGAAAATGTCTTCTCATTCGAGTTCTCATCGTTGGATTTTACGCGTCCGGAAAAAAATCAGTATGCCTATATGCTGGAAGGCTTTGATGACGATTGGATCTACTGCGGTTCACGCCGGTATGCGAGTTACACCAATTTGGACGGGGGTACGTATACCTTCCGCGTAAAAGGGACCAACAACGACGGCGTCTGGAATGATAAAGGAACGGCGGTAAAGCTGGTTATTACGCCGGCATTTTGGAATACATGGTTCTTTCGGATATCATTCATTTTACTTGTTGGATGGGTTCTTTTCAGTTATTATCGGACTCGGTTGAAATCCGTTCAGAAACAAAATGAGATACTCGAGAAGAAGGTGGAAGAGCGAACCAAGACGCTACGGGAAATGAATTCAAAGATTATTGAAACGGACCGGCTGAAGTCCGAGTTCCTGGCCAATATGAGCCATGAACTCAGAACTCCGCTTAATGCGATCATTGGCTTTTCCGAGCTTCTTTTGGATGAAATGAAGGACCGTGCTTCAGCGGAACAGATACAGAGCCTTCAGGATATCTACCACAGCGGAAAACATCTTTTGCAACTGATCAACGACATCCTTGACTTGTCCAAAATCGAAGCCGGAAAGATGGAGTTGAATGAAGAATATTTCGACGTTCAGCCGTTGCTTGAGACGATCCGGAGAACAGTTGCCCCGCTGCTGGATAAGAAAAATCAGACGTTGGAAGTTCGGGTCGATAACGAACAAATGAAGATTTTTGCCGATCCGAATAAGCTAAAACAGGTCATCATTAACTTGCTGAGCAATGCGATCAAATTTTCTTCGACGAATGCGGCAATTGTTGTAGAATCGGCCATTCTGCATAACGACCGTCAGCCGGTCTTTCAGCTTGCCGTGATCGATAACGGCCGCGGTATCCCCAAAGAGTTTCATGATGTGATTTTTGACGAATTTCGCCAGGTGGACGGCAGCAGTACCCGGGAGGACCAGGGAACCGGACTGGGTCTTGCATTGTGCCGCCGTCTGGTGGAAATGCACGGCGGAAGAATATGGGTCGAAAGCGAATTGAACAAAGGGAGTAAATTTATATTTATGATCCCGCAAAGCCCCAACGGGGAGGCGGCCGTGCACCGGCATCGTATCGAATCTTTCTCGACATTTGACAGTAATATTATTCTGATCATTGAGGATGATCCGCAGTCCGCAAATTTGATCCGCAGGTTTTTGGAATTGGAAAATTACCGCACGATCCATATCAGCAACGGGTTAGATGCGCTGGCTGAGGCCCGTAAGATCAGGCCTTTAGCTATCACGCTGGACATCATGCTCCCTGGCAAAGACGGCTGGGAAGTGCTGCAGGAATTGAAATCAGATCCTGTTACCAGGGGGATTCCTGTTTTTATCGTTTCCGTTACGGAGAATAAGGATCTTGCTTACAGCCTGCATGCCGACGATTATTTTATCAAACCGCTCGACAGGGATCTCCTGATAGAAAAGATCAACAACTTGAAAAAATCGAAGAAACACCGGAGAAATGTGTCGCAGATCCTTGTAGTTGACGATGACGATAAAGCGCTCAAATTAACCGGTAATTTCCTTGAAAAGAAAGGATTTGACGTTGAAAGAGCGATGAACGGCGTGGAGGCCTTGAGGAAAATTAGTTTAAGCAAGCCTGATTTGCTCATCCTTGATCTTATGATGCCCCAAATGAGCGGGTTTGAAGTGGTGGATGTGATGCGTCAGGATCCGGCTCTGAAAGAGATACCGATAATCATACTAACGGCTAAAGAACTTACCAAAGCCGAAAAAGAGACTTTGAACGGACAAGTTCGATGCCTCATGCAGAAGGCATCATACAGCACGGACGATCTTTTGTTTGAAATTAAACGCGTTTTAGGATAACGGAGGATTAATGGCATCGAAAAAAATTCTACTGGTAGAAGATAATGTAGTTAACATGCGCCTTGTAAAGTTGACGCTAAAAAACCAGCAGTATGACTTTATAGAGGCAACCAACGGCGAAGATGCGATCGAATTGGCCGACGAACATAAACCGGATCTGATCATCTTAGATATCCAGCTTCCTAAAATGGACGGTTATGAGGTCGCGCGCGTTTTGAAATCCAAAGAATCGCTGAGAAATATCCCGATTATAGCTTTGACGGCGCACGCCATGAAAGGGGACGAGGAACGCGTGCTCAGCGCGGGCTGTGATGCGTATGTCAGCAAACCTCTCGACACCAATAAATTCAGAGGCTTGGTCAAATCATACCTTGAATAATGCCCATCCACGGTGGTTGCCTACTCGGCAAATGAAAATCTTTGCAACCGGTCAAAGAATGACGCTTGATCACGGATAAGCCAAATTACACAGATTCAATCGGATTGGTCCAAAAGTAAAAAAATAATCTCATCGATCAATGCCGCATTTTCATTCATATCAGCGTTAATCGGTCAACTCAAAGCCATC
>CAZHUW010000154.1:0-8180 GCA_964535295.1 uncultured Bacteroidota bacterium | reverse complement strand
CGCCGTTCACGATTCCCTGCGCGGAGTGGCGTTTGACAAAGCATTTTTGCAAGGGTTGAGCTCATTTGTTTCGGCTAAATCCCCAAAAAAGTCCGGCGATATCCTCTATAGTATCGGATACCAATGGGGCCAGGAAGTGTATGTGAAAATTGAGAGCCTTGCTATGCTCATTTTCCCTGAGATCCGCTCCATCAAAGACCTCAGCATGAACCAGTTCCATCAATTATTCACCAATCACCTTGCCGCCCTAGGCTGGGGAAATTTTGAATTGAAGCGAAGGGACGATTTTCTCTTTGTGGATCTTTATAATTCGATTATGGTGGATACGGTTAAAGCGGGAAATAAAGCGGACACGGCGTGTGAATTATACGCGGGATTTTTCGCCGGCATATTCGGCCGTATATCCAACATGGAATTGGCCTGCGTCGAGATCACCTGTAAGACCGAGGGTTATGAATGGTGTTCATTCTTACTGGATAACGAAGAAACGATCCAAATGATCCATAAACACATTCGGCAGAATTTTTCGCCGCTTGAAGCTTTCCAAAAGGTTAAAAAAGAGATCGAAGAAGATTAATATGGCAGCTCTATCCACAACATTTAAGGAAACCGGCGCCGCGGCCGGATTACTGGAAGAATTTTATTCCTTGTCAAGAAAACGCTCAAAACGCTTCACCCGATCGACGAATGCAGCCGCTACAGCTTTCTTCAACAAAGATTTCCTGACGATTGCCGATTTCGTTGCGCCTATTGGCGAAGTTTTGACCGTACCTGCCCCTGAAAGACCCGAACGTGAAACCTCCGTAAGCAGTTTTATATCCTCCAATGTCCACCGGACAAAGAAGATAAGCCGAAGCGGCAGAGTGCTTGCACAAAAGAAGGAAACGATCGGCGATTTTATGACCCGCCTCAATGACTGATCAGTGATTTAGAATAAACTGTATAAATAAAAAAGGACGCCGAAGCGTCCTTTTTTTTTGACAGAACCAATCAAGATTATTTCAAACTTTTTACGGCTTCCAGCGCTTTATCAAAATCAGGAAGCTGCGCCACTTCAGGCACATACTCTACATATTTGACCACGTCATCTTTTCCTACAACAAAGATACCCCGCCCTAACACTTGCCACTCTTTGATCAGAATGCCATAATTCATACCGAATGATCTTTCCGCATAATCGGAAAGCATTTTGACTTTATTTGAACCCTTGAGTTGATTAGAACAAAAACGCGCCTGCGCCGGCGGCAGATCCACGGTTATATGCATGATCTCAACATCGTTCAGTTTGCTGGCTTCTTGATCAAAACGAATGGCCTGAACTTCGCACACACTGGTGTCGAGTGAAGGTGAAACGCTGAAGATACGAATTTTGCCTTTGGAACTATCCAGCGTCACCTTAGTGTCGGGGCCAAATGCTGTTCTTGCGGTAAAGTTTGGTGCTCTTTGTCCGACTTTAATTTCTTCGCCCAACAAAGTAAGCGGATTACCTTTAATGGTTAATTTGCCCGTTCTTTCTGTCATGGTTTTCTCCTATCTGATTAAATGAATGTTCGTCTATTGGAATAGATGAACATAACACTTGTGCACGTAATTTTCAATCATAAAATTCGGAATCGCACCTTCGCCGTATGCGTCTTCATCCGGCCATACGACATTATCCCCCGGATGAGATCAGCTACAAATTAAAATGCATTGGAATGCCGCTTGGGTGAGGAGGATGCATCAATCACGGGGATCATGATTCTCAGAAAATGTCGTCGGTCGCACCGGCTCATAGCAGGCGCTCACACAATGGACAGATGGCTGTTACGGGCAGGGTAAAATAATTTACGTGGCCGATCACGGCCGAGGTTCCTTGTTTGCATCGATCGGCTTCAACAAGATCAAAACAACTGAGGTCAAAATCTTTGCAGAAAAGTTCTCTAGGTGCCGATGGGCGTTCTTCGGCTGTTTTAGCTTCGGTCGCGCTAAACAAATCATTTTTCATTTCCGTATTCGGTTCTTTATAACGGACAGTTCGTGTTTCATCTCACGAAACAGATAATTATTCGTTACCTCTGCCATCGAAATATATTTCTTTTCCGTTTCACTGATATACCGCCGCATTTTAGCTTTATTAGAGTTGAACCGTAACGATCTTAGGTTATCGAGGCGGTCACATACTTTCAATAGCTTAACCTGGTCGGAAGCCTTCATGATGTTTTCATAATAAACGCGTTTATGATTTTCGATAGAAGGATCTTTGGTCAGAAGTTTCACCATCTGTGCAATGGCATCGTTGAAATTGTTCTTCAATTCCTTCATCGTGATATCACAATCCTCGATCACATCATGGAGCAGTGCCGCACAGATCATATCCGCTTTCATGGACGATACTTCATCCATCAATATATTGGCCACGCGAAGCGGATGAGTCAGGTACGGCGTACCTTCGTCTCTTTTTTGGCCGTTATGCGCAAGGCGCGCAAAATCCAAAGCTTTACGCATCATTAATTTCTCGGTCTTTTGAAATTTATAACGCGCGATATACTCATGGAATTTCTTCTCAATAAACTCTATGTCGTTAAATTTTTCATAGAATTCCGTATCTTTGCGTGTTTGCGGCGCTTGTGCCCTTCGGATACGATCTTTTGTTTCCAATCTTTGCTCCGTAATATTTAGGCTCTGTTCAGGAAATCAACTATCTGAAACGACACTTCTTCCCAATCGCAGTTGGATGTATCCACAACCATAGACGGTATGACGGAATTCCGGCATAATGCGATAAAATATTCTTGTTGCGCGGTATAAAATTCAGTTACGCCCTTTTCGTTCGGCGCTATACCTTCCAGGTAGCGGGTCCAAGCCTCACCGCGATTTTTTTTTGTTGAAACTACACTGCGTTCATGAATAACGTCTTCCCGCATCGTCAGCACTACTAATTTACTTCCAAGATCCCGCATTTGTTTGTCTATATCCGCATAGGCCGAAAATCGGTCTATACCCGCAATATCGAGGCAATGGCTGAAGTGAAAACGCTCCAGGACGAATTGAACATGGATCTGACGAGATTTTTGTGCGACCGATTCCAGATCAAACAGGTTTTTCATGAGTTGGACCAACCGGTTCAAATGTTTGGTGCTTTTTTCTATATCGGAGGATTGCAGAGGCTCGAGAGGTCGCTCTGTCATATTTTCATCCAAGATGAGCGACGAGCTTCCGTTCTCGTTAATGTGCTTTCTTACAAAACGAAGAATGGACGATTTTCCGCTGCCAACTATACCTTCGAGTATCAGGCCTTTCATGATTTTCCATCTGGTATTTTCAAATCACTGCGTATGATTGTAACGGCAACAAGTGATGAACACAACTTCACCAATTAGTAACGACGCGTCTCAACTGAGGGTAAGAAAAAAAATAAGAAAAAGTTTAAAGAGGAAGGGGAAACTAAGGAAATTACCATTCAACCAATGATGTTCTACCGTTAAAGCCGCCGTCGATTGTATGCCAGAATGCAATATCGGCCTCGCCTAGTTTCCAGCATAAATAAACTTCCTCACCATTCGGCCGTATACTCGGAAAGTCGATGAGGCCGTCCTGCAGGCTTTTGACAACTATCCCCTCCTTTTCAAAATGCCGCATGATCAAAACAAGTTGTTCCAACTCCGCAGGATGGAATTTTGATCCGTTGGGTCCTAACCCGCCAAAATATTCATGTTTATAAAGATTATAATTCAATTCATCCAGTTTCAGTTTCAACTTACGCAGGTTCTCACATTCACGGCGAATGGTGGGAAGTAATGTTCTCGCCTCCTCCAATGTAAAATGACGTTTATGAAAATAACCGGGCATGCTAGTTCTTCAGATCATTGTCTAGGGGTTCTGCGTCCGCAATATCATGCATCAGGCTGTCAAAAAAGAATACCGAATAGTCCGATAAGACCCTTATCATGTGTTCCCTCGAAGATGCATCCACATGGTTCCGGTTACACCAGTTTACGATATAATTATTGAAATACGTTTCGGCGACTTTTCTGAACTCATGGTTTTCGGTTTCACTGCTTGGCGTGTAAGAATCAAAATTCATTCAACATTCCCTTATGTAGTTGTCAAAGACATGTTCAATGTAAAAAATATGGGTTCTCAAAAGCAAGAGTATTTTCAACGGCTTTCGATCAATCAAAGCTTGCCTTTCTTGGACGCTTGATTTAACTTGCATCATGAAATCCGGATCAAGGAGACTTATATCAAAGCTGATCGTCGGCATTGTGGGATCTGGCGCCGTTGGTCATGCCCTCGCGCAACGGCTCCATCAGAAGTTTTTTAATGTCGGCGCGATCGTCAGCCGTAATGCCGGGGCTGCGCGCCGTTTGGCAAAAAAAACAAATTGCCAGCGCTCCGGAGATGATCTGTCTATACTCCGGAATTGTAATTTCATCATTATTGCCGTGCCGGGCTCCGAAATCAGTCGCGTTGCAAAAAGGATCTCGGACGGTTCATTATTCGGTAAGAACGCGATTCTTATTCATACTTCCGGAGCCTTGGACGCTAAAATATTGGCAGCAGAACAACGCCGCGGCCGGCCGGCCTTTTCCGTTGCCGCCATGCATCCGATGCAGACTTTCCCTGCCGGGATAAAATGGAATGATGAGTCATTAGAAGCTTATTTTGGGAACATGTATTTTGGGGTAGACGGAAGCAGACAGGCCGTGGCGGTCACCCGGCGCGTTGCCAGAACGATCGGGGCCGGCTCATTCATTATCCCTGAAAATATGAAGGGACTGTATCATGCGGGAGGCGTTTTCGCATCCAACTTCATGGTTGCACTCATGTATATGGCCCAGAAGATTTATAAACACGCGGGTTTAAGCGATCGCCAATCCCGGGATTTGTTGTATCCCATTATGATGCAGACCTTAAATAATATTTTTCAGTACGGATCCGTAGCATCGCTTACAGGGCCTGCTGCACGCAACGAACAGACCGTAATTAATAAACATATCAAAGACCTTGAGGCTTTTGGAGCTGATTTTCAAAAAGTGTATCGAGGCCTTACGGAAGTTTGTTACAAAATAGCAAGAAAGAAGCAACTCAAACAATACCCCATATGAGAAAATCAGGAAATCCTTTTGTGCTATTGCTAATGATTCTGACGTTTTTGGTATCGTGCAGGGAAGTTTTGGTTTCATCCGCTGATGAAAAAATGGAAACCCTGATCCGAGGGCAATGGGTACTGCAAAATTCCGTACCGCCCCGAACTGACGACATTTACTTTTCTTTTAATTCTGATCTGACGGTGAACATCGTCGACGTTACTCCCGACAGCACTTATGAACTTCTCTATACCTACAGAATTGAAGATGGAGATCTCCACCTTGTCATCGTTTGGGACAGGCAGGAATATGAATATGTATACGATATAGAGACGTTGACACCATTTGAACTCATACTTTCTTTTACCGATGGTGCCGGAATCCGTCATGTCCAAACCTACGTGAGACCCTGACCATGATCATCATCGGCATCGATCCCGGAACGAATATTACCGGATTTGGCGTTGTCCGGTACGAGAAGAACACGATGTCCCTGCTTTCCAGCGGTATCATAACCCTGCCGGATTCACTCTCGCTTCCGCGCAAACTGGAACGGATCTACGATAATATCGTCGATATCATTGAAACTTACCGTCCGTCGGAATTTGCGATCGAAGACGTTTTTTTCAGCAAGAACGTTAAATCTTCACTCAAACTCGGGCACGCCCGTGGAGCGGCCATGCTGGGCGCGTTGCATCATGACATCCATATCAGCGAGTATTCGGCAAAAGAAATGAAAATGGCCGTAGTCGGAAACGGCAACGCTTCCAAGGAACAAGTGCAATTTATGGTAAAGAAGATATTAAATATTAAAAAAGAAATGACTTTCGATGAATCCGATGCCCTCGGCATCGCAATCTGCCATGCCCACCGCGTCAAGTCCCCTCGCGCGAACGTGAAAAGCTGGAGCGCTTACATCAAAGCGCATCCCGAATTGATCAAGAGTTAATTACTCCTCTGGAACTTCAATCCATCCCTTGCAGCTGATGGCTGGAATATTGCTGCCTTATTTTTGTGATCTCCGGCATTAGCATTTTGAAATTTTGAACTAAAAACGGATCAAAATGCTTCCCGCTTTGTTTGTCCACTTCCTCCAAAGCCTCCTCGACGCTCCATGCTTTTTTATACGCCCTTTCGGATGTTAGGGCGTCAAAGACGTCGGCAATGGCACAAATTCGTGCTGACAAAGGAATGCTTTCGCCTTTAAGACCTTTCGGATAACCCGTCCCGTCAAATTTTTCATGATGCCCGAGCGCGATATCGGCCGCCATTTGCATGATCCGTGAAGTGCTGTTCTGCATGATCTCATACCCTGTCAGCGTATGAAGCTTCATCAGGGCAAACTCATACTGGTCTAATTTATCTGACTTATACAATATTTTGTCCGGCGTACCGACTTTCCCGATGTCGTGCATAGAAGAGGCTACAAAAATCAATTCCTGAACCTCACTTGGCAGATCGATCTTTTTGGCCAGTTCACGGCTGTAAAGCGCCACGCGCATCACATGCAGTCCCGTTTCAGGGCTGCGATATTCGGCGGCACGCGAAAGCCGGAAAATGGCGTCCCGTTCTTTTTCGATGATGTCCTGGGTTACGCGGCGAACCTCATCGCCTAACCAATCGGCGCGCATCGCTAGTTCCTTTTGGCTTTTACGGATCGTCAGCATATTTCGGGTCCGCGCGATCAATTCCGCTTTGTCGAACGGCTTATTTAAGAAATCATTCGCGCCGGACTCGAGGGCTTTGTTGCGAACGGACTTGTCATTAGCCGCCGTGATCATGACGATCGGTACGTCTTTCTTTTCGGGTAATTTTCTGAATTCAGTGATAAACTCCAGTCCGTCCATTTCCGGCATCATATAATCCACAAAGACCAAATCCGGTTCCTCCGCGGCGCACCATTCCAGCCCTTCCTTGGGATCAAGGAAACTGACCGGTTGACAATCAAATGATTTTTCCACAATGTGTTTCAACACTTTCACATTGATCTCGTGATCATCGATAATAAGTATATTCATGACTATTCCTTCCGGTTCAAACAAATGATCGGTTAAGCTGCCGCTTCCGGCCTGAGAAAATGTTCATCCAGCAACGATTTTTCGAGATGAAAACAGGTTTCTTCATGCACGATACCTAATTGGTGAAGAAGTACATTGATCTCTTTAGGCCGGTGATGCGGCTGAACTTTTTCAAGAGCCTGGCATGCATCGACCATCGCAACGGCCCCTATATTGGCGCTGATGCCTTTAAGTGTATGGGCGATTTGCCGGAAACCGGATAATTCGCCGGTGTGAGCATAACTCTTGATTTCCGAGATCAGGGTTTTCGACTGATCGATATACATGTCAGCCAATTCTTTAAAAAAATCCGCCGTGATCCCGATGTCCGTTAAATGGCCGGCATCGATGATCTGTTTGGCGCTTGTGGTGTTAGTTGTTTCGGGTTGCATAGATTCTCCCCATTCGATTAATTTGGATTGAATTTGTTTAATTAATATCGGTTTCGAAATAAAATCGTCCATGCCCGCTTCGAAGCATTGATCGCGATCCTCTTTCATTGCATTGGCTGTCATCGCTACGATCCGAGGAGGGCCATCGCCCAAAAGCGCACGGATACGCCGCGTCGCTTCCAGCCCGTCCATTTCCGGCATTTGCATATCCATAAATATGATATCGTATGCCTTTTGTTGAACGGCATACAGCGCTTCAAACCCGTTATTCGCAACGTCCACACGATAGCCCATTTTCTCAAAAGTTAAGACGGCCAGTTTCTGGTTGATCGCATTATCTTCTGCCAATAATATTTGTAATGGCAATCGATCGGCAAGTTTGCCGTCGATCGTATTTCCGGCGGCCTTGTTTTCTTTTTTCGGAGCTCCAAAAATATGTCTGACTTTTTCTTTCAACTGATCCTGTTTTACCGGTTTCGCAAGAAATACTGAAAACACATCGTCGGGATAATTTTGAGGCATTCCTTTTTTACCTATCGAACTCAACATCAAAAGCGGAAGGAATTCTTTGCTGCGCATCTCGCGTATAACCAGCCCTAATTCAAATCCGTCCATCCCCGACATATGCATATCCAGCATAGCAAGATCAAATCCTTGCC
>CAZHUW010000153.1:2586-8224 GCA_964535295.1 uncultured Bacteroidota bacterium | reverse complement strand
TATTGTGCCGATCACGAAAGACACTTTACGTTTCTATGCGAATATATTAGCGACGGGCGAAGATACGCTGACACGCATCAGCAACATCATTACCCCCGACACGGTCAATCAAATTATCCCGGATACTTTCCGTGTTCGCGTATTGGATAACTTTAATAATCCGATTTCTACCAAACCAATCACATTCTCCCTCTTTGCGTCGCCGTTGGGAACAGACAGCGCGGGTTTTGTTCGCGGGCCGTCCAATTATGTGGCCACGCTTGATACTATAACGGATATTAACGGGTATGCGTCCGTTCGATTCCACCTTGGGACGAAAGTCGGTACCTACATTATTCGCGCGTCAAATCCATCCTTGCTTAATCCTGTCGTGTATGATACGGTTACGGCCGTACACGGGGCGCCCGCTGAAATTCAAATATTATCCGGGAACAATCAGTCAATACAGGTTGGCAGTTTCACCGACACGTTAAGGGTCAATGTTGCCGACCGTTACGGAAATGCAATTACAAACGGAACAGAAGTTCACTGGCGCACGTCTAGTTTCCCCGGCGCTTTATTACGTGGATTGGTCGATGCCATTGCTCCCGGCGCATCCGGTGCAGGAACCTATACGACGCTTGATTCGGCTATTACTTTTGCAAGCGGTCAGGGTAAAGCTATCTGGGAAGTCCGCCGCACCACAGGCATTGATACGATTTTTGCTTATTTAAAGAATGTTGATACGGTTCAATTCCTGGCTACCGTCGGTTCCGGGGCCGTTGACAGTGTTTTGAAGCTTGCGGGCGATTCCGCGACGGCCATTGCTAACGGGAACACCATCACGCTGAAGAATACCATCAAAGATGCCTTTGGAAATCTCATTCCCAACGCGGCGATACATTACTCCGTGATCTCCGGCAACGCTTCGTTTATCGGAGCTGACTCGGCGTTCAGCAACAGCAGCGGTATTTCTTCGGTCACCGTTCGTTTGGGCACGGGCGACAGTACCCGTATACAAGCGTCCGCGTCCGGCGCTTCGTATAATTCCGAATTCATGTTATATAATTTAGTATTCGTCGACTCATCGTTGACGCCAAGTATCATGCGGAATGACACCATTGTAGCATTCAAGATGGCGTTCCATAATCTTGGTCCGTACAAGATCCGGTTGGATACTAACCAGACTCGGATGCGATTTAATGACGGCGTCAATTTTTATAGCGCACGCCTGACCTATGGCGACACCATCCTTACCGGAAGAGGTATCGACACATTACAATTTAGAAAAGATACCATTCCGTTTGGTTTTAAATCGACGACCTTTACGCCGAAGATCGATTTCAAAGGTATTGTTGCGGGCTTAACCGATTCGATATCCGGTACGTTGGAGACTAATGCGGAAGCCTTGACGATTACCGGTATCGATGTGATCTCTGTTATTACACCTGCACCAAAACAGTTCAGCCGGGGTGACACCATTACCTTGCAGTTAACGGTGTACAATCCGGGTACTCTTGCTATGTCGAATACAACCTACGGATTGCTGCCTAATAAGTCGGGTGTGTTTAATGTGTTAAGCGGAATTGATGCGACGCCTATTGCTCCGAAGACCCTGGCCACGTTCAATGTTCAGGTTAAGATCCTGGAATCTGCGCCGACAGGTCAACTGCTGATCGGGGGATATTACAGCGGAACGAGCGGCGGTTTTACTTTCACCGATACGTTGGCCAATTCGCTCGACACTTTAAATATTCAATCCGCGGCGAGCCTGAGTTATGTGACGTCAAGTTTAACGCCGACACCGGTTTCAGAAGGACAGATTATTCAGCCGCGGCTTTCGATTAGAAACGATTCTCTTGCCTCAGTGATTTTGAATACAGGATTATCGTATGTGAAATTCGGCAGCGACAGCACGTTCCTTTCGTCGTCGCAGGTCCTTACAGGCGGAGCGACTGTCACACAACTTGTATTCAATTCGAAAGCATTTAATGTAAGCGGTAAATATCAGGGCCAAGTCGTTTTGCGCGGAACCGAGAACGGCGGCGTTTTTGATACGACGCTTTCTACCGGCGGCGATAGCTTGGAAGTTCAAACGGCGGTTACTTTGGCTCGCTTAACCGTTGACAGCGTTGAGATTCTCAGCGACACGACTTCACAGAATAAAGATACCGTTCAGGTACGAATCAAGATCAGTAACGCAGCGCAAGCAAGCGCAGTCATTGACAGCCTGAATTTGTCCTATCGACGGGAAGGTTCTTCTGCGACAGGGTATTCAACATTTGGATTAACTTTGCAGCCGGACACGATCACGGGCGGTTCCTCCAGGATATTCAACCTGAACTTTGCAGTTTCTGCAACTGCTGACACGGGCAGTATTGTTGTGGATGCCAGTTCCAGAGCAAGAGATAAGAACAGTAATGCCATAATTAATATTCCGGGTGCGGTTATAACGGATTCCGTCTTTATTAAGACCCGCTCACGTCTGCAGATCCTTGCGGTGTCGACGCCATCGAACGATACGGTCAGTCTTGGCCAGACAGGAATTCCTATTCAGGTGTCTGTTGTCAATAGCGGCGGAAGCGCAGCGCGCGTGGATCTGGTAAAAATGATCTTTAAGGTCGGACTTTATGATACTACATTGAGCCAGTCGTTGCCGGATACGATCGAAGGTTACAGTTCACAACTTTACACTTTCACAGCAAATGTAAGATCTAATTCTGCCGTTGGAAAAGATTCCTTAGGCGCGACCGTAAGCGGTGCTGATCTGCTAACGAATAAAACGGTCAGTGCTACACGAACGGGTTTAGATACCCTGCTGATCCTAAGCCCGACACAGATCGTATTAAACAGCGTTCAGAGTACTCCGATACTTGTAAGCCGGAATCAGGACAGCGTGGGTATCACGGTGACGGTTAAAAACCTGGGGAGTTCAGTCGGGCGCATTGATACCGTTCGTTTAAAGTTCTATGACGAAGCGTTTACAGGGTTAAGCAGCGGTTTCTCGATATTCCCGTATTCTGATCTCAGCGATACGATTTCCGCATCCGCAACGAAGACATTTACATTCAAAGTCAACGTAGGGGCATCGGCGGATACAGGTTTTACCTATCTGGATGCGGTGATCGAAGGAACGAACTTAGTATCGGGCACGTCCTTCTATGATTCTGCGGCAACGGCAATTGACCGGTGGACGGTACAATTCCCAACAACGCTTACAATTGATACGGTCAAGATAAATCCTGTTAATGTAAGTCAGTCGCAGCAGAATGTAACGGTGGATGTTATTGTAAGAAATACGGGTGAAGCAACCGGGCAAATTGACAGCGTGAGATTACGGTACTATTATGGTAGCATCCAGAACACAACGGCATTCGTAGACACGCAAATCGTTCCGACCGGGACGGTTACGGTGCCCGGTAACAGTTCATCACAATATACCTTTACTGTTGATGTCAATCCTGCCGCGCCGACGGGAAATGCGTATGTATATGCGCACGCATTTGGACGGGATAATAATAGTTTTAAAGGCACGGTTGATAGCAGCCGCTCCAAGTTGGACAGCATCAACGTGCAGACGCGTCCGGTCATCAGTTTTGTTGCCAATTCATTAACTCCAGATACGGTCAACAAGGGAACAACGGTCAATTTTGCATTATCACTGCAGAACACGGGCCAGGCATCGTTGATATTAAATCCGTCCAGTCAGCTTATTTTGCGTGATGTGGATTCTCTGAAGGTGAATTTGACGGATACAGTTGAGATCGTTTCCGGAATGACGCGCACGCTGACGTTCAACTCTTCATTGATTAATCTGCGAATTGATTCTATCTATTATCCAGAACTTCGCCTGTCTGGTACTGAGAACGGAAATGTATTTGAAAATGTTTTACAGAGCCTTAGCGACAGCGTTAAGATACTGCAGCCATCCCTTGCATCGGCGGACAGCCTGGTTATTTATCGTCTCGACAATTCGGTAACGACCGTTGTTGCTGCGAATGATTCGTTTATTGTTCGTCTTTATGTAAAAAATAACGGCGGGGCGACCATTGAAAATCTGGCGCCTATACCGGTTAATCCAAGTCTCACCGGATCGACAACTCCTGCATTGTATTCTGGCCCGACGCCGGCCAGTGTGAATGCAGTAACCGGTTCGGTTTCAACCTTTGAATGGCGATACCGAGCGGACAGCAGCGGATCAGTCAATTTCTCGGTTCGCGCCCAAGGTACTGACGCAACGACGGATTCGGTTGTCACAAGTAACATCATTAACGCATTCCTGAACGTAACGGCTCCCGAAGCGGACACGTTGATCAATGTTTCCGCTCTGATCGATACGGTTCCGGTTTATAATTTCATTGACCTGACGGTTCTCGCAACGGATAATCTTGGAATACCGGCCAAACCGGATTCCGTTCGGTTTAGTGTTATTTCCGGTACGGGCGGGTTCAATGATACGTCGCGGACAACGACAGACAGCGTAGCGGTAACGAACGCAGAAGGCAGAGCGAGTTTAAGATTATATACGTCGACGGTGCCGGTGACCAATACGGTCGTGGCGAAACTGCTGACGACGAGCGATGACAGTGTGGTATTCACCGTGGTAACAGAGCCCAGAGCGATCTCGAGTCTGGGTATCGTGGTGGCATCGAACTGGACGGCGGGCGCAAGTGAGAATGTGGTGGTGACGGCGTATGATCAGTATGGGAACGTAACAACGAACGCGACGAGTAATATACAATTGACGTCGATCGCATCATCGAGTTTGCAGTTCACGCCTTCAAGCGGCTTGTTGGCGCTGACCTCGGGTGTGGCAAGTTTCACGGCGAAGGATACCCTGGCGAAGAGCTTTATGCAGATTGTTGCCAGGAATGTAACGCTCGGTACCCAGGTATTAAGCCAGAACCTTAATGTCAAACATGCTGCTGCGAACCGCTTTGCGGCATCAGAAGTTATTATGACAGGCGTGACGGTAAATAACATCCGTAATTTACAAGCTACGGTCATTGATGTTTATGGCAATGCAGTAAAAGATACTTCGGTTACATTTACGGTTATCGACAGCAGTAATGGCGGGATCATTGTTGGCGGCAGTACAGTGTTAACGGATTCGTTAGGACGGGCGCAAGTATCTTACCAGGCCGGCAGCGACGTCGGTGAAAATGTGATCAGCGCACAGGCGACTATCGCCGGAAATATCCCCAATGATCCGGACAGTACGTATTTCCGAATGACTACGAGCCTGCTTAACGCAAATGCAACTTATGTAACCAACAGTCTGACGCCTCAGGTGGTTTCTGAAGGTCAGCAGACCGCGTTCAGTGTTCAATTCACAAACAACGGCTCCTTCCCGATCACGCTTGTTGGCGATTCGACATTTATTCTTTTTAGAAATACGACGTCGGGCAATATTTTCAAGGCGTATCTGGATACGGCAGTTAACAGATCCATTTCTCAAAACGGTATCTCTGAATTGACGTTCAGATCGGATACGATTACAATTGATGCGGGTAGCTATCCATCGGCAACAGACAGCGCACAGATTTTCTTATATGGAACGGTGTTTGATTCGTCAGCAGATCAGCTTGATACCCTTATAAATAATTTCGGCAACAATATATTAGACACATTAGTGGTAAAGAGCCCGGCACAGTTGGTA
>CAZHUW010000153.1:0-2486 GCA_964535295.1 uncultured Bacteroidota bacterium | reverse complement strand
ACATGCAGAAGAGGACACGATCTTAACGCTGGCAGGTGCAGCGACGTTCAATGATTCCATCGAAGTCAGAAACACAATTGACCTCTCAGTATTAGTGCAAGATCGTTTCGGCAATGCTATTCCCAACGATTCTCTGCGTTTCTATGTATTGACCGGCACGGGCGGGTTCAATGATACCACGCGGACAACAAAAGACAGTATTGTGCAAACCGACGCGGACGGTATTGGCCGTATCCGCCTCTTTACGTCGACGATGCCGGTGACCAATACAATCATAGCGAAGTTGTTCACGACCAGTGATGACAGTGTGACATTCTTCATAAAGAGTTTGCCGCGAACGGTTAAATCGCTGTCGATGATCGTTGATACGGTTTGGACGGCGGGGATCACAGAGAATGTCCAGATAACAGCATATGATGAATTCGGAAACGTCACAACCAATGCCGCGAACAACATTCAGCTATCTTCCATCGCTTCGTCCAGTGTACAATTTGTAACGGGTTCAACGCTGCCGTTGACATCGGGCGTGGTCAATTTCACAACTAAAGATACCATCGCAAGAGCTTTCATGCAGTTGAAGGCCAATGTTGCCGGTGTGAACGGCGGCCAGACGGAAGTTACGAGCCAGGATCTGAGAGTAGTACATAATAAAGCGAAACGTTTTGCGGATTCATTACTGACAGTTAACAGCGTTACTATCGGCAATTCACGCCTTTTGACGGCAACGGTTATCGACTCTTTCGGTAACCCGGTGAAGGATACGACGGTGATATTCGCTGTGATCAGCGGCAGCGGCGGCGGTGTTATTACCAGCGCAAATCCAGTAACAACAGATTCGCTTGGTAAGGCGCGTGTTACGTATAAGACAGGTAATCTGGTAGGCACTAATCTCATAACGGCGCAGGGTCTTAGTGCCTCAACCATTCCCGGAAGCCCGGCTACGGCCTTCTTCGTGATCAATACGGATTCTGTGAATGCAAATGCGAACTATGTTGCCGGAAGTCTGCAGCCGCGTGTGGTCAGTGAAAATCAGATCACGGCATTCAGTGTGAAATTCGTGAATACAGGTTCCTTCCCGATCACCTTGGAAATCGATTCAACATATATTCTATACAATGATGGCGTTACAACGTACCAGGCCTATCTGGATACGAATATCAGCAAGACCATCGGTGTGGGCACCAGCCGGTTGACGTTTAAAGCGGATACGATAAATATCGCAACAGGAAAATATCCCGGAACCGGGCACCTGGCGCAGATCAACCTGTACGGATCGATCTTTGATTCATCGGCGGTCGAATATGATACGTTGCGGTTCAGTTTCGGTAATGCAACACTGGATACACTGACCGTTCAAACACCGGCCCTCCTCGTTCTTGACTCTGTGAAAATCGCGCAACCGCTTTCAGTGCGCGGGCAGGACAGCATAAGAGCGGATTATTATTTGCGTAATACGGGCGAGGCTACAGCCATTAATTTTGTTCTTCGAGATTCTATTTATAATACCGGCAACGTAACGACCGACTGGGTGTTATTGGGCGGCAACAAACCGGATTCGATACCGAGCGGTTCGCTGGCATTCACTCAATACTATCGCATCATTTCCGGCGCGAAACTCGGAGTGGATTATATCAGTTCGCGCATTCGCGGAACGGATTTCAATGATGCAACGCAGATTACCCGCGACAGCCTGTTATCCATTGACTCGATAACGGTAGTACGGCCTGCGGCGCTACAGATCACGCAGATGATCCTTGATACTTTGTATAATGATCCGTTCATCAATCGTAATCAATTATTACGTATGCGCTCACTGGTGAATAATTTTGGTGACGAATCGGCGCAGGTGCGGTTGAACTTTGCAAGTTCGAGCGGCGGACTCAATTATGATACGACGTTAGTTGACACCGTACAGGGTAACAGCTCGGTCTGGGTCACTTCGCGGTATTTCCGTACGATGAATGCTTTAGGGGTTGAAACGTATACGGCGATCATTGACTCCGTTTACGGCAATATCTCTCTGGATACGGTAACCGTCAGCGATCCGCTTAGCGGAAACTTCCAGACATTAACCGTTCAGGATTCTGCAAAACTGAAGCTGGACCTCTTCGTACTAGGTACGGATTCTTCCAATCTTACAGTTTCCGATTCGGCGGTATTCCAGATCTTTGTTAACGTGACCAATCTGGGCTCGGCGCCCCTGTCGATAGACAGCGTGCCGGTAAGGATCACGCTCCCGGCTAGTTACAATTATCCGTCCGGTATCGGAATTACAGACTCGACGGTCATAGTTTATCTGAATCAGACACTGAAGATCCATCTTCGTTCCCGTGATACCACGGTGTCACCTGAAGCGATCGTGGCGGTATTTGACACTGCAAGTGTTGCTTATCCGAAAGATCGTAATAATGATCTGAAAGCGATCGTCCGGAATTTGAACGACTCAGTGATGATAAAAGCCAGCAAGGTCGGAACTCTGGTCGCAA
>CAZHUW010000152.1:0-8372 GCA_964535295.1 uncultured Bacteroidota bacterium | reverse complement strand
CGGCGATAAGATCATGCGAAAAAACATGTGAAGAATACGTTTTGCCTAAATGGTCGGTATGACATGCCATACAATCTTTAGTCTGCAGCAGTTGATGGAAGGCCGGTTTATTTCTTACCGTGTCAATCGGTGTGTCGTCTACCCTGAAGAGGCCGATACGGTCTACGCGGTGACACTTGATACATTTATCAGCAGGGATGCCTCTGAACGCCGTGTGGCACGCAAAACAATCCTGGTCCATTCCGATATGCGCCTGCGTCAGATCACCTGGATTCAGCATGGGGCGCGGATAGTATATCATGACCAGCGTGTAAGCGATGGCGGCGAAAGCCACCATCGATATCATCAAAAATCTCATCTCCATCTCCAGAAAATAAGGATCGTTAGAATATGGAGAAATGCCAGTAAGCTGAAAAACAAGGTTATTGGAAGATGGACCAGCCGCCACTTTTTCATCAATTCATAGGTTACGGAATCCAAGAACAGTTTTTTATCGGCCGCTTCTGAATCAGCGCCGCTGCCTTCCCTTGGGTAACGGTTGTTCTGAACTGCCGCATGGGAGCGTTTAAGAAGGTATTTTCCCGTGAGGCCGCTCGCAACGGCGATCATCATGGCTACAAGGGCGTACCACGGCAGCAATGCATTGTAGTGGATGCCGCCGTGAACAAGGATCATCATCGAACCCGTCCAGGCCAGGTATTCATGCCACAAAAGCAGAGTCCTTAGCGAACCTTTTTGGATCACATTGTATTTGCGAAGAGAATAGACAAACGATGCCGCGATCAGCGCGGTGCCAAGAATCCCTAAATAACGACCGACCCAAACCTGTCCGATCAGATGAAGAAACCAGTCGATCAGAATGGCTCCGCCGATGAGTGCCGCAAAAAGTAAAACAAATGGAATAATATCTTTGACGATGACGGTGCGATACATATAGACTAAGTTGCTTGACGATATCTTTTAAAAGACCCGTTCCTTTTGAGTAAATTCAATACCGATCTTTTTCAGAAAGGGTGTCGGCATTTCGCCTCCGGCAAATACAAAAACAAAATCGTTATCGATCTCCTTTTCGCCTTGAGGTGTAACAATAATCACGGATTTATCTTTGATCTCTTTGACCTGTGAATGGTAATGGATCGTGATGAGTCCGTTCGCTTCTTTTTCTTTGATGCGTTCCTGGTTTTTGGGTTTGGCTCTGGGGAAAGAATCGCCCGTATTGATCAGCGAAACGAGGCTGCCTTTTTGCTTGGATAATCCGATCGCCGCTTCCACACCGGCATCGCCGGCGCCGACGACCAGAACTTTACAGTCTTCATATTTGCCCGCATCGATCAGTTGATACGTCACTTTCGAAGAGTTTTCGCCTGGGACGTTCAGTTTCCGCGGCGTGCCGCGCCGGCCCAACGCGAGGACGACATTGTTCGCTCGGAATTGTTCGCCGGTTTGCGTTTGAATAAGCAAATGCCCGTTTTCGCGGATCACATTTTCAAGTTTTTGATTACAATGTACGGCCAGTCCGGTTTTTTTTATGACCCGGTTCCACATGTCCATAAGTTCTTCTTTGCTCAATTCTTTCTTTCGCATCCAGCCGTATTTGGGGATCTCGACCGGAACGGTCATGACCAGTTTTTGGCGCGGGTAACTCAGGATCGCGCCACCGGGCGTCTCTTCTTTTTCGATCATCACATATTTGAGCTCGTTTTCGATGGCCCGTAAGCCGGCGCTGAGTCCGGCTGCACCTGCGCCAACAATAGCGACATCATAGATGTCCTTGTCATCTTTGCGGGTTTGATATTTTATTTTTTCTGCGATCGAATCGATCACGTGTTTTCCCTGAAAGATCGCATTGCGAAGCAACGCCATGCCGCCAAGCTCGCCGATGAGATAGACATTGGGAATATTTGATTCATAGGTTTCGTCGAGAAGCGGGATTTCGGCAGTGGATTTGGTCGGGTCCAATACGATCTTGATCCCTGAAACGGGACAGGCTTCGGCGCAGATGCCGTGGCCCACGCATTTTGCAGGTAATACCAATTCTGCAATACCGTCGATCAGTCCCAATGCCCCCTCAGGGCAGGCGATGACGCACGAGGAACAACCGATACAAAGGGACTGGTCAATTCTCGGATGCTGGGCTATGGGTTTATCCGCGCCCATGGCAATAGCGTGATCGCGTTTTTTTGCCTGCTTCTTGCTGCTCCGTTTTATATGAACCACATACGGAACGAAAATAAGCAACAGCAGGAGGAAGGATACCAGTAGAGTCCACATTGATTCATTCATAATTTCACCTTGCGTAAAATATACGCCTGAAACTATTAATGAAGCATGACGAAAGTCATATATTAATAAAATTTAATTTTATGGAAATATGGGAGGAAAAAGGCGGGGTTTAATCTCTTTTTAGGGTCTTGATCATGATGAGATGAATGGTTACGGCAACCGCAATCGCCAAAAGGATGCCGTCAACGTACCAAGGTGCGGAAGTTGAGAATACCGAGATGAGGATCGTAAGCCAGAGGACGGTGATCGATACGATCTTGGCGGAAAGGGGAGTGCCTTGATTTTCTTTGTAATTTTTGAGATAACTTCCGAAATAACGGTTATGCATGAGCCAATGGTAAAATCGCGGGGAACTGTGCGCATAACACGTGGCGGCCAGAAGCAGGAATACCGTGGTCGGCATCAACGGCAGTATCGCGCCTATGATTCCCAAACCGACGAATGCGTGTCCGGCAAAGATCAGTGCCGCGCGGTTAAGACGGCTCATGGGTTTTTGAGGATCGGGCTGTTCGTTTTCTTTTTCGTAATTCATATTCTTTGTTGGATTTCCAAGATTACTTTATGGATTTGCGATAACGCGGCGTACGCATTTTTATTCTGTCATTAGTTTTACTTTATCAGAGTCCAGTCTTTTGATCAGCCATTTGTTAAGTAAGTGGAGCTCCTGCGTTCCCAATTTGGGTTTCGCAGATAAATAAACAACCACGATCGTATCCGTAACTTGCTTATCAATGTCATAAATAGATGTCTTGTATGCGCTGACCTTTTTAATTTTTGGGTTGATCGCGTTTATTTCTTCACTGATGGCAGATAAGGGGACATTGATTTTCAACTGAAGAATTTCGTTTTCCAGGACTTCAATTTTCTCGTCTTTATCTTTGATCGCACGCTCATTTTTTTTATAGATCTCCTCGAGAATTCCGCTTTTAATTTGATTGACGTCAATGGAAGTCACATTTTCAATTCCTTGTTTGAGAATTAATCGGGTCCTGAACAGCGAATAGTCCGGCATTTTCTTTTCCAATTGTTCTACGTCATTGACATTCAGTCGTTCGCCGGCAAGCAAGAGTTCTATTCGATTACTGTCAGAAGGGGCATAGACAATCGTTTTATTAATAACCTGTGTTTTTTCAAATGTAAGTTCCCCACTGATAAATGCAAGGGCATTTCTTTGAAACAGGGTTTGCTGAATAATTTGATATCCAAAATAAACACTCGGTAATACCGTGAGGGTCACAATGACGTAGATATATTTTTTGACTTCGCTTGCCCGTGTGGCATCCACAGCTTGCTTGAGCGGGAATTTTAAAAAACGCACGATCAGGAAGGTTGATAAACTGATCATGACGGCGTTGATAAAAAATAAATAAAAAGCACCCAAAAAATAATAGATATTCCCTGTGGCAACGCCGAAACCCGCCGTACAAAGAGGCGGCATCAAAGCCGTTGCAATAGCCACTCCCGGTATGGCATTTCCTTTTTCTTTTGTGGCGCCTGCGACGATACCGGCCAAGCCTCCGAACAACGCGATCAACACATCATAGATGGTGGGAGTTGTTCGGGCGAGTAATTCGGATTGTGCTTCATCCAGCGGACTGAGGAAAAAGTAAAGCGCAGAAGTAGCTACGCTGACCACGACGGCAACCGATAAATTCATCAACGATCTTTTCAGCAAGATAAAATCGTAGATCCCAACGCTCAACCCTAATCCCATAATAGGGCCCATCAACGGCGAAATGAGCATAGCACCAATGATAACCGCCGTGCTGTTCACGTTGAGCCCTATGGAAGCAACAAAAATGGCAAATATCAGCGTCCATACATTGATACCTTTGAATTCAACGCCTTTTTCTATGGATTTAATCGTCTCAACATTGTCTTCCTGTTCATGTTTGAGATTGAACATGTCTTTCAGAAACCGGAGGAACGCATTTAATACTGTTTTCATGGCAATGTCATCTCTAAGCGGTTTTTTCGGATCGAATTGATGATTGGTTTTTTTTAATTCTATTAAGACTTATGAATTCAACAAATATCGTATCAGGTAGCTTATAGTTTAAACATTTATTTCGTTCTTCCGAAGAAAAAGTATCAGCTTGTTAACCGGGAGTGCGGCTCTGAAATTATAGTTGCCTTTGACATGTTCGGCAAACCTCAATAAACCGTCTGCCTCAAATGCGCCCGCGAACTGGACTACCGGATATTTGGAAATGTAATCGTTAATCTCAAAATCCGAAAGTTCTCTGAACGTTACCTGACACGATTCTGATGTTGCAAGCATGTTCTTTGTCTGACTGTTGTAAACCGCCAATCCCGTCACGATCTCAAAAGTTTTTCCTGAGAAGGATTTGAGATTTTCGTAGGCTTGTTTTTCATCGCGTGGTTTTTCGATGATTTCACGGTCATGGACCACAAAAAGATCCGCGGCGATGATGAGGGCATCGGGATTTTGATCACCGATCTTTTGAGCTTTGGCTTTGGATAATAATCTGGCAAGCTCATGGGGATCTTCATGCCTGATCGCCGATTCGTCAATATCGCTGGCAATGATCCGGTATGTAAGGCCTAAAACATCCAGCGCGTGTTGCCGGAATGGGGACCGTGAAGCTAAAATGATGGTCATATGAATTATTATATGATAATTTAACCCCTAACCTGCGTGATCATCTTTTTCCCTGGATGAATTCACATGCCAGCTGGACATCGTATTTGCTTCCGATGATTAGGGGTACGCGTTGGTGCAGATCGGTCGGTTCAATATCGAGAATACGCTGATGACCCGTGGACGCCATTCCTCCGGCATGTTCGATCAACATGGCAAGCGGGTTAGCCTCATAAAGCAAACGGAGTTTTCCGTTTGGATTGGATTTGTCTTCAGGATATAAGAAAATGCCGCCGTACAGAAGATTGCGATGAAAATCGGCGACGAGTGAACCGATATAGCGCGATGAATAAGGCCGCTTATCGGCTTTGTTTTCTTCTTTCAGGTAATTGATATAACGCCGGACGCCTTCATTCCACTTGCAGGTATTCCCTTCATTGATGCTGTAGATCTTTGCACGGTCAGGGGTTATGATGTGTTCATGGGACAGTATGAATTCGCCCAAACCCGGATCGAGAGTAAATCCATGAACACCTTGCCCTGCCGTGTACACAAACATCGTGCTTGAACCGTAAATGATATAACCGGCGGCAACCTGCTGGATACCGCGCTGACGGCACATGTCCGTTTCGCTGACGTTGGCATTGGGATATTTGCGAAGAATGGAGAAAATAGTTCCAACGCTGACATTGGCATCAATATTGGAAGAACCGTCAAGCGGATCGAAATTGATGATATATTTTCCTCCGGGAATGGTATCTTTCAAACTCAGCGGATGTTCCATTTCTTCCGATCCGAGCATGTATATCTCGCCCCGTCCTCCGGAGATGATATTGACCAGAGTGTCATGTGAAAAAATGTCCAGCTTCTTGACGGCTTCGCCGTGAACGTTTTCGGTTCCGGTCAGGCCTAGCACATCCACCAGGCCTGCACGGTTCACTTCGTGCGCGATGATCTTCCCGGCGAGTGCTATATCCGTGAGAAGGCCGGATAATTCGCCAGTAGCTTCCGGATGTTTTCGTTCCATATCAATGATATGACGGTCGATCGTTTTAAAACTCATGTGATCCTGTGCGCTTTAGATTTTAATACGGTACCTGACCATTTGGGGGTCGGATATGATTGGGTCAATCTATTTAAAAAATTGTATCTAACGGCGATCCCTCTCGCCGGCTTGCATCGTATCCAAAAAAAATGTATTAAGCTTTTAATATCCCTGTGAGGAACCGGCCTTCCCGCTTACGATCTTGATACTGGCGCTCGCGCCGATACGTGTGGCGCCGGATTCGACCATCTGAACGGCATCTTCATAGGTACGCACGCCGCCCGAAGCTTTGACGCCAAGTTGAGGCCCGACAACTTTTCTCATCAGCGCAATATCGGCTGCTGTGGCTCCGCCTTTACTGAATCCCGTTGAGGTTTTGACATAGGATGCGCCGGCTTCTTTAGCGAGAACGCATGCTTTGATCTTTTCTTCGTCGGTCAGCAGGCATGTTTCGATAATGACTTTAACGGGCCGGCGGCCGGCATGACGAACCACTTCCTGAATATCTTTTTTGACCATTTCATAGTCGCGCGATTTCAGCCAGCCGATATTTATCACCATATCGATCTCCTGCGCGCCCTGGGCTACGGCGGTCTGCGTTTCAAGCGCTTTTGCCTGGGTGCTGGTTGCTCCGAGTGGAAATCCTACAACCGTGCAGACGAGAACGCCGCTCTTTTGGAGTTTTTGCGCGCAGCGTTTGACCCAGCAGGGATTGACGCATACGGACGCAAAACAATACATACGCGCTTCATCGCATAACTCGTCTATCTCCTGTCGGGTGGCTTCGGGTTTGAGCATGGTATGATCGATCATACGCGCGATCGTTTGTTTGGCCGGGCTGATGCCGAGACCGGAGGAGATACGGCAAGCGCCGCATTCGATCATCTGATCGGCCACTTCCGGATGTTTGGCAACGATGCAGTGGCAACTATCGGAACGTTTGCATTCCGCGTTGGAACACGTTTCGCACGTAGTGCTGTCAAATGTGGTCTGGATTGCGGCAGCGGTTTTAAGATCGGCAATGATCTTTTCTATTTGTTCGGATAGAAGTTTCTCGGTGTAGGAGCTCATAATCTTTATGTTAATTAAAATGTTTTTTCAGGCTGTTGATTGTATGGTCGATGTCCTCCAGGGATACATCAAGGTGCGTGACAAAGCGAATCTTTACGTCGCTGAATGGAATGGCCAGAATACCCTGATCTTTCAATTTATCGATGATCGCGTATGACGTCCCGGATTTGACGCTGAAGATCACAATATTAGTCTGCACCGTAGCCAAATCGATGGAAAACGATTTTAGCAAGGAAATCGCCTCGGCCAGTCTTTTAGCCTTCAGATGATCCTCGCGCAGCTTGTCCATGTTGTGCCGCAACGCATAGAGGCCCGCTGCGGCAAGAATACCGGCCTGACGCATTCCGCCGCCGTACGCTTTTCTGAAATAGCGGGCTTTATCGATGAAGTTTTTCGTTCCAACCAGCACTGAACCGACCGGTGCACCCAGTCCTTTGGATAAACAGATCGAAATGGAATCAAAATATCTACCGTATTCCATTGGTTTGATGTTTGTTGCCACGCAGGCGTTCATAATGCGCGCGCCATCCAGGTGGAGCGGGATATTGCGGCGATGCGCCACTTCCGATATCTTCTTTATTTCTTCCATAGGATAGATCGTGCCGCCTGCGCGGTTATGCGTATTCTCAAGCGCGATCATTCCCGTAGGTGCCGCATGAATATCGTCCGTACGATTGACCGAATGATCGATCTGCTCGGCCGTAAGAACGCCGTTAACCCCGTGCAGTATCTTGGTGATCACTCCGGATAACATACCGGCGGCTCCGGCTTCGTATTTGAAAATATGCGCATCGGCTTCAAGGATGATCTCATTGCCCGGATGCGTGTGCGTTTTGACCGCAAGCTGATTACCCATAGTCCCGCTTGGAATATACAGGCCGGCCTCTTTGTCAAACATACGCGCAACCACTTCCTGCAGTTCATTCACCGTTGGGTCTTCGCCGAAAACGTCGTCGCCGACCTCCGCTGAGAACATAGCCTCACGCATTTCTTTGGATGGCTTTGTAACCGTATCGCTGCGCAAATCAACAATTTTCATAGACCGCCGTGGAAAACTGAGAGTTCGATAAAATCATAACGAACTTAATGGATTAAGGCTACTATTTCAACGAAAATTTAGCTTTTATCTTAGAAATGAATTATTCAAATTCAATTAACCTTTAAATAAATGCCAACCACTAAGAACACAAAGGTTTCGCAAAGTTCACAAAATAAAAAGTAAAGTAGCGTTAACGGTTTCGTTCTCTTTGCGATCTTTGCGTGGCTTCCTTTGTGTCCTTTGCGGTTAAGTGGTTTTTAATTTAGATAAAAACCCGTACTATGAAAAGCATACTCATCGGCCTTACCGGCGGTATCGGCTGCGGGAAAACA
>CAZHUW010000151.1:0-8564 GCA_964535295.1 uncultured Bacteroidota bacterium | reverse complement strand
GCCGGATGGCTGACGGGGTTAGGGATTGCTTATCTCATAAAAGACCCCGCGAGCAACGATTCACGTCTTTTTATGTCCATGAGCGCGCTCGGCGGTGTTGCCGGTTACACTTTCATGTATCGTAACTTTGCCGACAAGGCGCAAAAAAAAGCATCGAAAACATCGTGGAACATTCAGCTTACGCCGCAGAATCTGTTAATGGCCAAACTCAACAGATCCGATTCCGGTTCCGCTATACCCATGCCCATTGCGGCGTTGAACGTATCGTTCTAATATATTTAAACAAGGAGTTCGTTTCATGTTTCGGTTTTTTCAAAAATACAGTCATGTGAGTATATTCTTTTTGCGGATGGGCGTTGCTATGATTTTTGTATATCATGGGTACAATAAACTCTTCGGCCCAGGCGCTCCGCAAAAAATGATCGATTATCTTACAAAAATAGGTTTTCCGTTCCCTGTTGGCTGCGCTTATCTGGCCGGCGGCGTGGAATTTTTCGGCGGCATCATGATCGGACTGGGGCTGCTCACACGTCAGGCCAGTTTCGGCGTTATAATCGTGATGTTGGTTGCGGTCTTCTTCGTTCATCGTAACGACCCTTACCGCGAAATGGAGCACGCCGTTCAAATGCTGGTTTTGTCCATCGGAACCCTATACAGCGGAAGCGGCAGTTTCTCATTGGAAAATCTTGTAAAAAAACACGGAGACTGATATGACGTTCAGCGAAGTAAAAAAGATGTGCGAAGATATCCAGTATTATGCCGGGCACAAACTGAAATCGGATGACGAATACGAATTCAAGAAACTCTATCAACGCGTGAAGGATGATGAAGACCTTGACTCCATGTCATCCAAAAAACTTCAGGCGATATACGACAAATATCTCAAAAAATAATTCATTCACTAGATCGGGAGAAGTATCATGTTGGTTATAACTACGCCGAATATCGAAGGCAAGAAGATCACTAAATATTACGGATTGGTCAGCGGCGAAGCTATACTGGGCGCCAATATTTTCAGGGATTTTTTTGCCGGCATCAGGGATATTGTCGGCGGAAGATCGGCTTCGTATGAGGAAGAATTACGTAAAGCCAAAGCGATCGCCGTAAAAGAAATGGAAGATCAGGCCGCCGCTCTCGGAGCTAATGCCGTGGTAGCGGTCGATATCGATTATGAAACGATCGGACAGAGCATGCTTATGGTTACCGCAGCAGGCACCGCTATTTATTACGAATAAACATCGGACGAGTATATGTTTACAGGGCTCATCGAAGACATAGGAAAAATTACTGCGATTAAGAAAATAGGCGACGGCGTGCGATTTACCATCGAAGCCGGTAAGCTCGATGATATCGGTATTGATGACAGTGTTGCCGTAAACGGTTGCTGTCTGACCGCGGTCGCTGTTAGTGCAAACACCTTTGAGGTTGAAGCGGTAGAAGAAACCTTGAAAAAAACAACGTTGGGCGGGTTTGCCGTCGGAACGCACGTCAATCTGGAACGGGCGATGCGTTTATCGGATAGGCTCGGCGGGCACCTGGTGCTTGGCCATGTCGACGGCGTTGGACATATTCTGTCGATTGAAGAACGCAGTACTAGCTGGTGGATCAGCATTGATGTTCCGGCTCAACTTGAAAAATATCTGATCCACGTTGGATCGATTACCATTGACGGCATCAGTCTCACGGTTGCCGAGCTTAAGAATAATATAGTTTCTGTGTCGATCATCCCGCACACCTGGCAGGTTACCACGCTCGGGAAAAGGCAGGTTGGCGATAAGGTGAATATTGAAGCTGACCTGATCGGAAAATATGTTGAAAAACTATTGTTGAAAAAGGCCGAACCCTCGCGGATCACGGAAGAATGGCTCAAAGAAAAAGGGATTATCCATGTATAAGTTCAATACGATTGATGAAGCCATTGAGGACTATAAGGCAGGGAAAATACTGGTTGTAGTCGATGACGAGGACCGGGAGAATGAAGGGGACTTTATTTTGGCCGCCGAACGCGTAACGCCGGAAGCTATTAATTTTATGGCGAAACACGGCCGTGGGCTTATCTGTATGGCCATTACAAAGCAGCGCGCACAGGAATTGGACCTCAATATCATGGTGGATGATAATACGGCGCTTCATGCAACGCCTTTCACCGTCACGATCGATGCTAAAAAAGGAACGAGCACCGGTATCTCCGCATCCGACCGCGCCATTACGATACAGACCGTTATCGATCCTCACACCCACCCTAATGATCTTGCGAGACCCGGTCATATTTTTCCGCTGGTTGCGCGCGATGGCGGCGTATTGGAAAGATCGGGACACACCGAAGCGACGGTGGATCTGGCACGGCTTTCGGGATTATACCCTGCCGGCGTTTTATGCGAGATCATGGACGAGGACGGTTCGATGGCGCGGGTTCCTCGCCTGTTTGAAATGGCAAAAAAATTCGATCTGAAGATCATCACGATCAAGGACCTGATCCATCAACGCCTGCATCATGAAAAATTCGTGCGTTCCATTGCAACGGACATTGAACTGCCGAGCATTTTTGGTGAATTCAACGTGCGCGTGTATGAGAACATCCTCAACGGTGACCAGCATCTGGCGGTCACCAAAGGGAATATCCGCTCGGGTGAACCGGCGCTGGTGCGCGTCCATGCACAATGTATCATGGGTGATGTTTTCGGTTCCAGTTTCTATTCCCAGTCATCGCACATATCCAACTGTCTGCGGATGATAGAAAAAGAGGGCAGAGGAATTCTGCTGTATTTGCAGGGAGACGACGGGCGGGGGTTGGGTTTATTTCCAGGCGAGGAAGAGTCAGTATTGGACAGCCACCATACTCAAGATACGAATAAAGACTGGCGGACGCTCGGCGTCGGGTCTCAAATATTGGTAGACCTCGGAATTAAAAAGATCCGATTATTGACAAATAATGCCAAAAAATATGTAGGTTTGGACGGTTACGGACTGGAGATCGTGGAGACCGTACCGATTGTATCGGAACCGATCGGGAAGAAATAGTTTACTTAAAGTATTTTTTTTCGGTATGGGTAATTTTGTCGATTCGCGCCTGATGACGTCCACCTGCAAACTCCGTTTTGAGCCACACTTTTACGATCTGTTCGGCAAGTAATTCACCGATCATTTTACCTCCCAAGGTCAGGACATTGGCATTGTTATGCTCGCGGCTGTTTACAGCGGTTGACAGATCATAACACATGGCCGCTCGGATATTGGGGACTTTGTTGGCCACCATGCATGACCCGATGCCGGCTCCGTCGATCATAATGCCTTTAGCGCAATCGCCTTCCGATACCAGGCGCGCCACCGCCTGCGCAAAATCCGGATAGTCAACAGCTTGATTGGAATTGGTGCCGATGTCGACGACCTGGTATTTCAGGTCCCTCAGGGTTTTCTTGATGAATTCTTTTAATGCGTAGCCGCCGTGATCGGATCCGAGAGCGATCTTATTCTCAGCGCCGGGTTTAAAAGGCGAAGAAGGATCCACAGGCGCTTTTATATCGGCGGTAATGAAGCGGACTCCGAGTTGCTTAGCTTTGTCGCGGGCAAGCGAGGTAATGATGGCGTCTTTGGCCACATCCATGGTCTTCTGGAAGCGCGCTGCTTCGATGACCATTTTTTCCGTAATAAGTTTTCTGCCCATAAGAAGACCCGATTGTAAATGATTCCGATTATTATACGAATTGGATCAGACTTTTTCAACTAAAAGAGATAAATCCATAGCCGAAGCCGAATGCGTCAGAGCGCCAACCGAAATAAGATCCACGCCGGTTTCGGCGATCGCTTTTACCGTTGTGAGCGACACGCCGCCGGAAGCTTCGACTTCACACTTGCCGGCAATGATACCAACGGCCTTTCTCATATCGTCGATCGGCATATTATCCAGCATGATGCGGGAAACGGGGAACCGCAAGACCTGATGGATCTCATCTAAGTTTTTCGTTTCTACCTCAATAGCGCACTGCAGGCCGGTCTCGTCATTGTATTGGATAGCGCGTTGTATGGCCTGAGCGATACCGCCGGCTGCGGTGATATGGTTGTCTTTGATCAAGAACATATCGAATAATCCCATGCGATGATTGGCCCCGCCGCCCGTTCTAACGGCATATTTTTCGATCTCGCGCCAAATGGGCGTCGTCTTGCGTGTGTCGATAATTTTCGCCTTAGTATGCCGGGTCAGTTCGACGTATCGATTGGTCAGCGAGGCGATGCCGCTCATGCGCTGTATAAAATTAAGAGCCGTTCTCTCCGCGATAAGGATCGATCTCATGGGGCCGGCAAAAGACACACACTTCTGATCAACAGAAACGGCTTGCCCGTCCGAAAAATGCCACGTCATTTTTACGGAAGGGTCTACCCGGCGGAACACTTCATTAAAAACGTCCTGTCCGCACAGGATGCCGGACGATTTGGTTTTAACGAAACCTCTGCCGGCCAGCGATTCCGGTATGGTGGCTAATGTGGTGATGTCACCGCGGCCTATATCTTCTGCAAGGCTTTGCGCGATAAGGCCGATGGTCTGATCCGATAGTTTCAAAAGAGAGATTATTTTAGTTGTGCAATATAGTCATCGCCGAGTTTCAACATGGTAAATCGTTTTTCCGGCGTATGGTCATCATAACCCAATATATGCAAAAACCCATGCGCGGCAAGTCTTAAAATTTCATTGGAAAAAGGAACGCCGTATTCTTTGGCCTGTGCGGCCGCTTGATCAATTCCGATATACACTTCCCCTTCAATGTCACGGCCCGTGGAAAGATCAAATGAAATAACATCCGTGGGGTAGTCGTGATTCAGGAATTCCTTATTCATCTTTCGCATAGCCGCGTTATCCAGGAACACAAATGATACGGCTCCTAATTTTTTTTTTGACTCGCCTTTCGATATGATCTCGATCAGTCTTTTGATTTTAGCCGACGGGACCGGGCGCTTTTTATGAGGATGAATAATTCGGATCGGCATAGGTCATTCCGCGAGCTGAGGTTCAGAGTTTTCGGTGGAGATGACCTGACTTTGCCCCGGATATTCGATGCGCACGTGATAGATGCCCAGCAAAATAGGCATAAAAGCCTCTTCGATCTTCTTCAGATCGCCAATAGTTAGGTCGCACTCATTGAGTTCACCGTCCTGTAAGCGGCTGTCGATGATGGAGCGAACCATCGCGCGTATTTTTCCGGCGGTCGGTTCTTTGATCGAATGCGTAGCCGCTTCGACACCGTCGGCCAGCATGATAATACCGGATTCTTTGGTGCGCGGTTTAGGGCCTGGGTAACGGAAATCGGCTTCGGCAATTACTTCGTCGGGTAATTTCATCTCCATGGCTTTGTGGTAGAAATACGACATGAGCTGGTTACCGTGATGTTCAGGAATATAGCTCCGTATCAATTTGGGTAATTTGTTCTTTTCAGCCATTTCCAGCCCGACCTTGATATGCGACGCCAAGATCAATGCGCTCATTTTAGGCGCGATGGTCTCGTGTTTATTCTGCCCGGCGATCTGATTCTCAACGAAATATTCCGGCATATCCATTTTGCCGATATCGTGATACAGAGAACCGACCCGTGTCAGCAGAGAATTAGCATCGATTGCTTCTGCAGCCGCTTTGGCAAGATTCCCCACGATGATACTATGATGGTAGGTGCCGGGGGCTTTAATCGCAAGCTGCTGCTGCAAAGGGTGGTTGGAATCGGATAATTCCAAAAGCGTGAATGTGGTGCACACATCAAAAAGCGATTCAAACAAAACTAGACACCCGAAGGCAACAAGCATCGAGAATATGCCGCTGGCCACGGCATACGGAAGCTGATGGGTCAACGCTTCGGAAAACTCTGAATATTTCACAAAACTCATAGTGACCAGGATGAATGCATAGGCCAGCGAAACCCACAGCAGCGAGGTGAAAATATGGCTTCGCCGGCTGAAATTCACCGCCGTCACGCAAGCGATAGTTCCTACAAAGACCAGTACGATCGCGGTAGTATATTCGTATCCCTGCATAGCGCCGATAAGGAAACCGATGGATACCGTGGCGATGAGACCCAATCGGACGTCGAAAAGTACGGTCAGGAGAACGGAACTCAATACGATGGGAATGACGTACACGGGGAAATTTAATATATGGATAAAAACATAATAGAATGCGATCTCGATGAGAATGATCGATACAAGAAGGGCGAGTTTTCGAACGCTGTTGAGAATATCCGGCCGGTTGAGATAGATGTAGCTTAAAAGAAAAAAGAGTAAGGAGAAGACCAGCAATCCGCGTCCGACATATGGAAGGATGATCCCGATACCGCCTTCCGTATTCCTTTTTTCGGCCCAGGTGGATTCCAGCGAGATAAGCTGCTGATGGATCTTCGGTGTGATCGTTTCGTTCTTTCGAACAATAACATCGCCGGCAAGTACAAACCCGTATGTTTGCGGGACCGAGTTGGACGCTTCTTTCTTCCGCCGTTTGGTTTCTTCCGGATTGCTGATCACGTTTGGCGTTAAGAACCGGCTCAGGATTTCATATCCGGCATTGATGAGCTTGGGATCGGTATAATAATTTTTGAGCAGATCCTGGATACGGTATCGGGCCTCTTCCATGTCGTTGAGGCTTTTCACGAACTCGGTCGTTTCCTGTTTTCCCGTTCGTACATTGATGGGGGAGATCGGGCTTTTGAAATTGTTCTTATCGGCGTCCAGAATCCCCAGTGCAAATTGGTCGGATAAAATAGCAGCCAGATCCTCTGAAAATTCAAGGAACTGAGTTCCGGTCATGGTCTTGCCGAGGGTGACTTTGCGAAGGTATCGGGCTGAATCCTTTTTGATCTTTGGGCCGGTCTCCGCGGCACCGGGATCGCGATTGATCAGAAAATGCCAGCGATCTTCCAGAATGTTGAATCCGAATTTCTTACTGATCGAATTTTTGAGAGAATCGAAAGACTGGGGAATATAAGTCTGCTTTTTTCCTTCGACGTCCGTGTATTCGAACGGTTTGGGTGAAGCGCGCAATTGGCGGAAATAGCCGATAAGTTCGTCGAGATTGGCGATTTGCAGCCGGGAGATGTTCGGGTTCTTGTCGAACAAGGGCGCGATCAGATTCTCAGCTTCTTTCCGTTCGTCTTCCAGCTGTTCTTTGCTCTTGTAAACGGGAAAGGTCAGGGGCGCTCGAACTTCGTCCGGTGAAATGGTACCGACCTTATATTCAGTGTATCTTGTGAATTCACTGCCCGGGAAGAGCAGCACGCATCCGACGATCAATCCGGCCAAAAGCAGGACCTTCAGGGCAAAATGTTTTTTCCCGAGGATATATTTGGCAAAAATGATCGGCGAATGCCTGAATATCGTCTGAATGGAATGGCGTCTGAAATTTCTCACGGTAAACCTATCCATTAATATCTTTCAAAATTTCCCTTGCGATCACCAGCCGCTGGATCTCGGAAGTGCCTTCGCCGATCTCGCATATCTTGGCATCGCGGAAGTAGCGTTCTGCCGGACGATCGGACGTGCATCCGACCGCGCCTAGTATTTGTATCGCCTTCGTTGTGGCTTGCATAGCCAATTCGGACGTTTGGAGTTTGGCCATAGCGGCTTCTTTCCTGAACGGTAGCCCTGCATCTTTCCTTCTTGCGGCATGCAGCACCAGATGCCAGCCGCACTCGATGCCCAAAGCCATGTCGGCGAGATAAAATTGAATTCCCTGGTTCTCAGAAATGGGGCGGTCGAATTGTCTGCGTTGTTTCGAATATCGAAGCGCTTCCTCATAAGCTCCGATCGCGATGCCGAGAGATAATGCGGCCATACCCACGCGACCCCCGTCCAATACCCTGAGAAATCCTTTTAATCCTTCCCCTTCTTTGCCGAGCAAATTCTCCTTGGGGATCTTCATATTCTCAAAATGCAGCATCCGCGTATCCGACGCACGCCATCCCATTTTATTTTCTTTTTTGCCTACGATGAAACCGGGAAATGATTTTTCGGCGATAAATGAACTGATGCCGCTTTTTCCTTTGGACTTGTCGGTGACCGCCGTTATAACAAACACATCGGCATACCCGGCGCTGGTGATGAATATCTTGGAACCGTTGACGACGTAATGATCGCCTTGTAATTCTGCCGTGGTTTTGGTTCCGCCGGCATCGCTGCCTGCCCCGGGTTCCGTAAGTCCGAACGACGCCAGTTTCTCACCGCGCGCGCAAGGCGTCAGATATTTTTTCTTTTGTTCGTCCGTTCCTGTTAACCAGATCGGTCCGCATCCGATGCCGGTGTGCGCCGCCAGCGTGATCCCGTGTGAGGCGCACACTTTGGATAACTCGATCACGGCAAGGCTATAGGCAACGGATGTCATTTCCAATCCGCCGAACTTTTTAGGAAACGGGATTCCCATCCATCCGTTCTGAGCCATCCGTTTGATATTGTCACTTGGGAATTCCGACCGTTCATCCATACCCTGCGCAACGGGCTGTATATTTTTTTCTGCGAAGGAGCGTACCTCATCACGAAGTTTCAACTCTTCCGGGGTGAAATCAAAGGGCAATTTGGGATTCATCGGCAAGGGC
>CAZHUW010000150.1:1392-8672 GCA_964535295.1 uncultured Bacteroidota bacterium | reverse complement strand
AGGATTTGAACCTACGACCTTCGGGTTATGAGCCCGACGAGCTACCAGGCTGCTCCACCCCGCGGTTAAGGTGGCGAATAATATTGATATTAATTCTAAAAGTCAAGCGAATTAATGCATTGAAAAAGCTTTTTGAGGTGTTGGTTTAGTTGTCTATATTTAATTGATGAAGCGTTTTCTTATGACATGGCTTGTCTTTCCGGTGCTTTCATTATGGTTCAAGAGCCTTAACCTAAGCAAATCACCAGTTGAACTTCCAAATGATAAGGTGTTGCTTTTCTGGCATTGTCATATTTTTTGCGTGATTGCTTACTTATGGCGTTTCAGAAGAGAAAGATCCATGGCGCTCGTAAGTGGAAGCGAGGATGGAAAGTTACTTCAGACACTACTGAAAGCATTTGGTTTTAACATCATTGAAGGATCAAGCAGTAACGGAGGATTCGGATCATTGTTAAAAGCAGAACAAGAACTTCGGAAAGGCGCAACTATTCTGATAACTCCCGACGGGCCAAAAGGGCCTCCCCAAAAATTAAAACCCGGCGCGATCCTTCTTGCACGCTATTCTTCCAGACCGATCATTTGCGTTCATGCGCTTTACCAAGGATGCTGGCAGTTAGACAGTTGGGACAAGGCCGTTATTCCAAAACCATTTACCCGTTGCGAGATTCTTTTCTCTGAACCGTTTTTTATTGACCGCCATACCTCTGAATTCATGCAGACCGAACTAAGAAATAAATTGGAAACAAGCCTTAATGGTATTCAAACCTGTCGTAGAATGGAAGAATCCCTTATTTAGGGTTCTCGGTTACTTACTGTTGTTTCCTTTCTCACTGTTCTATGGCATCTTTGCTGAATGCAGGAATATCCTTTATGACAGCGGTTTTTTCAGAAAACACACATTTGAATCATTTATCATCGGCGTAGGGAGTTTATCGGTTGGCGGTTCCGGAAAAACACCGTTGGCGGAATTTTTAGCTATTCAGCTAGCGCAGAGAAGAGTGCGTGTCGGTGTGATATCTAATGGGTATCGCAAGACAAGCCGGGAGACAGTGATCGTCACGGATGGGAAAATCATAAAAGAAACGGTTTCGCGTTCCGGCGATGAAGCCTACGTGATGGCAATCAATTTCATAGTAGCCGGACTTGAGATTCCCGTCGTTTCGGGGTCCGACCGCATCGAAGCCGTTAAAATATGTGAAGAACAATTCAATTGCAGCGTGATCATCATTGATGACGCTTTTCAATATCGGAAGATCACTAAATCCGTCGAATTTGTGGTACAAGATTATTTTGAAAGCATGTTTCCACACTTAACTTTGCCTGCAGGCCGCTTACGCGAGTTCAGGAGAAATATAAGAAGAGCCGATGCGGTCATTCTTTCTAAAACACCGGAAGCGGTCACCGATAAATCAGTCGCACTGCGTTGGCGTAAAGATATCATCATTTCGCGTTATCAGCCCGTTTATTTGCAAAAGTGGTTTAAGCCCGATAAATTCCCGCTGGGCATTTTGAATAATCAAAAGATCATTCTTTTTTCTGCTTTGGGATACAACGAGTCCTTTGTAAATGCCGTATCGACTCTGTGTTTCAAGTACAATGCTTTGATTGAATGTAAACTGGAATTTCAAGACCATTACCGTTATAATAAGAACACTCTGCAGAAAATCTTCAATCGAATCAAAGGATTGAGTCCTTTTGATCATCTCGTTCTGACCACTCAAAAAGATGCTGTCAAAATGCAACCGGAGTGGGTTCCAGATGAGTGGCAAACACACGTCTATTTCCTTAAAGCTGAATTTTCTATGGAATCGCAAATTCAATTTGAGAATCTGATTAAAATTCCTCAAATTAACCTTGACAATCAACCGATCTGACACGCGAAGCTTATTATGGAAAATCAGGCTGACGACCGAAAAAAGATTCTTGCCGTCGATGATGACAAGAATATCCTGCGCCTTATACAAGCGTATTTGGAAAAGGATGAATACCGTATTTATAATGCGACGGACGGTAATGAATGTTTCGACATGATCGAAAAGGAAATGCCGGACGTCATTCTGCTTGATCTCCGGATACCGGGCATGGACGGTATTGCCGTCATGGAGCGTATAAAAAAATTCTATCCGGATTTACCCATCGTCATGATGAGTGCACACGGCACGATTGAATCAGCCGTCGAATCGATGAAGATTGGCGCTTATGATTTTGTAACCAAACCATTTGATTCGAACCGGCTGAAAGTTTCGGTTCGCAATGCGATTGTTCTTAGGTCGCTTTCACAGGAACTGAACCGGCTCAGGTCGGAACTGTATCAGGTGCGCGATTTCGGCAGTATCATCGGCCGAAGCGGCAAGATGCAAGAGGTTTATGCCGCATTGATGAAGATTACGTCAAGCAGCAGTGTGACGGTACTGATCATGGGGGAAAGCGGTACGGGAAAAGAACTGGTTGCTAGAGAAATTCACAATCGAACGCCGACGCGCTCTGCGAGACCTTTTGTTGCTGTGAACTGTGCCGCACTTCCGGAAAGCTTGTTAGAGAGCGAACTTTTCGGACATGAGAAAGGTGCATTTACCGGCGCTACGGAACGCCGGCTAGGTAAATTTGAACAAGCCAACGGCGGAACGATCTTTCTCGATGAAATAGGAGAAATGACGGCGGCGACACAGGCCAAACTCATTCGTGTCATTCAGGAAAGAGAATTCACCCGGATCGGCGGAAGCGAAACCATTCGTGTGGATGTGCGCATTGTTTCCGCAACCAACCGCAATCTCGAAGAAGCGGTCAAGCAGAACAGTTTTCGAGAAGATCTGTATTACCGGCTAAGTGTTTTTCCGATCGTGATGCCGTCTCTGCGTGACCGTAAGGAAGATATTCCGCTTCTATCCGCTCATTTTTTGGAAAAGTTCAAAAAAAGGGAAAAGAAATCCAATTTGACATCAATTGCCAAGGACGCGCTTGAAGTATTATTAACTTATAACTGGCCGGGTAATGTACGTGAACTTGAGAATACTCTCGAACGCGCTGTGGTGTTGGCTTCCGGTGACGAGATCACATTGGACGATCTGCCGCAAACGATCAAGACGCTCGGCCTCGATAAGATGCAGGCCCATCGCGAAGGGTATATCGACCTGAGCGGAACGATGGACGAGGTTGTTGAACGCGTAGAAGAAAAGCTGATGAAAAAAACTTTTGCCGATTGCGACGGCAATGTTTCAGAAGTTGCTCGCCGTCTGAATATCGGGCGTGCGACGATCTATCGCAAAGCCGAAAAATACAATTTGCCGATCAAAGAGTAAAGAAGAGAAAGGCAATCGTATGTCTGAGCCCCGAGCGAACACTGTCTTCAAACCGCGCCGGCCCGCTGTGGCCGGCATGTTCTATCCCGGAGAAAAAAACAGACTGCAGTCCGATCTGGCTGTGATGTTTGCCGGGGTCAAGTCGGAGAGAATTAATAAAAAAATCGTTGGCATCGTTGCGCCGCATGCCGGATATATGTATTCGGGATATGTCGCGGCAGAAGCCTATCAGCAATTATCCGGATCGGCTTACGATACGGTGGTTGTTATCTCACCGAGCCACCGCGATTATTTTAGAGGGGTTTCGATTTATACCGGCGATTATATAACGCCATTAAACACTATTCCGGTTGATCTAGCGGTTTGTGAAAAATTGCTGACCTATACGCCTTTAATCAAAGCAACGGAAATGGGACATCGCGATGAACACGCACTGGAGGTTCAACTGCCTTTTCTTCAATCCGTATTGAAAGATTTTAAACTTGTTCCTTTGGTCATGGGAACACAGGACCGTGAGACGAGTTTTGGTTTGGGCGATGTATTAGGGCAAGTGTTGAAGGGAACAAACAGTTTGATCATAGCCAGCAGTGATCTCTCGCATTTTTATTCCAACGATGCTGCGCGGCGATTTGACGCAATCGTCGTGAGAGATGTTGAACACTTTGATGAAAATAGACTTTTTGATGATGTCCAGCAAAAAAAGTGCGAAGCCTGCGGTGCGGGGCCCATTATTTCCACGATCATTGCCTGTAAACTTATGGGCGCGTCTTCGGCTAAAGTTTTGTCATACCACACATCCGGCGAAGTGAGCGGGGATAACGATGAAGTGGTTGGATATTTGTCCGGTATTTTTTACAATTGAGTTAATTTATTAATTTAGATCCTAAAGGAGCATGACATGGAAGTTCTCATTCCCGGTGTATTGATCCTGCATATATTCAGCATGTTGTTGTGGTTCGGCTCGGTGTTGATACAATACGTATTTTTAACGGATATCATCGAAGGAAATGTAACCGATGCCAAAAGATGGGCCATGCATCTGATCGGACGCATTAACAAGACCACCATTAATATCGGCTTGATATTGGCGATTCTGACCGGCGCTGCCTTGATCTTCATTCACGGCGCGGAATGGTTCAGGCCGAGAACGTATGTTCATATCAAGATCTCATTGGGACTTATCGCCGCTGCATTAACGCATATCGGCATGGCGAAATATCGGAAAGCGAATGTCCTGATCCAGAAAGAGAATCTGACCGGAGAAGAAACGGTTCAGTTTTCAGCGTTAATGAAAAACTGGAAGACGTTTACGATGACGGCGCTTGTTGTTTTGGCGATTATTGTCATCACCGCGATATTTAAATTCGGTTTGTAAGAGAAAAAAGGTAAGTTTTCAGCAGCTTTGCGTTATATAATTGTCTTCCCACTCAAACAAAGCGAGGAAATATGAAACACGTCATCGGTTTATTATTCATTGTTGCTTTTACCTGTACTGTACATGCGCAGCAGAAGAACCTGGCGACGGATATCAAGGCGGTTACCGTATATAGTGATCGCGCGGAGATCAGGCGAAGCGGCGAGATCTATCTAAACGCGGGCGATTACGAGTTCGTCATAAAAGACTTGCCGGTATCAATCAACGATCAATCAATACGCGTCAGCGGTTCCGGTACGGCGTCTGCGAAAATAACCGATATTAAAATTGAGACCGAATACATCGATACACTCCCTGCCAACCGCCTGAAAGACCTGCAGGAACAGTTGAAAACATTGATCGCGGAAGAAAGGGTTTATTCGGACCGGCAAACGCTGCTGAGTAAGGAAAAAGATTTTCTCGACCTGATAAAAACGAATGCGACGAATTCTTCCACATCCAAAGAGAGCCCGAGACCTTCACTGGAAGAGTGGACAAAATTATTCGTTTTTTATGATGGGAATTTTGAAAAAATTAACGATGAGATCCGCAGTCTCGACAAGAAAAAGTCCGATCTTGCGAATCGAAAAAGCAATCTTCAGAATCAGATCAATCAATTATCCAGTTACGGTAAATTATCAAAGAAGAAAGCGATTTTGAATGTATCCGTTGCGAAAGCCGGTAATATGAATTTCGACCTGATGTATGTTATCGGCGGAGCGAAATGGTACCCGGTGTATGACGTGCGCGTATCGCCTGAAGACAAGACCGTTGAGCTGGTTTATTATGCGATGATTTCTCAACGGACAGGGGAAGACTGGAAGGACGTAAACTTATCGATCTCGACCGCGCGACCCAATATTTCAGGCACGATGCCTTCTCTGAGCGCCTGGTATCTCAGTGTCTATGCGCCACAATATTACTCCGATGATATGTCGAGTTTAGGAGCGATGAAGTCGGGAGCGGCGATGGGAGCCGGGGCGCCCGTATATGCAAAACGGTCTGCAAAAAATAAAGAAAGCGATGGGGAAGCCGGTGAAGTAGAAGAAGCCGCCGTCATGCTTGAGGCAGAAACCGCCACGGTTCAGACCCGTTCGACATCCGTTGTTTTCAATGTAAAAAAATCGTCCACGATTCCTTCGGATAATTTTGATCACAAGGTCACTTTGTCCATCGAATCCCTGAAGTCCGATTTTGCATATTCGACAACACCTAAGCTTGCTGAATTAGCCTATCTCAAAGGTACTATTGAGAATCTAACGGACGTACCCTTCCTCGCCGGATCGGCCAACATTTTCTTCGGAAGCAATTTTGTTGGTACGACCTACATCAATACGGTCATACCAACGGAGAAATTTAGCGTGTTCCTAGGCATCGATGAAGGGATACGTGTAAAACGAGAACAAGTTAAAGATTACAAAGCGGAAAAAGGTTTGTTGAGCAAATCCACAAAAAAGACATTTGAATATAAGATTACGATCGAAAGCTTTAAAAAAACGGATGAAGACATCGTTATCCAGGATCAATTTCCGATCTCTCAGGACGAGCGTATAAAGGTTGAAGCCGTGCTTCCCGAATTCGATAGCAAAGAAAAATATACGGCGAACCACCCTAACGGCATCATTGAGAAAAAAGGAAACGGGGTTGTCGAATGGCGTCTGAAGATCAAACCGAAAGAAAAGATCGAACTCCGGATCAAATATAACGTAGAATATCCCAGAGAATTGCAGATCGACGGGCTGTAAGAAACGCGGCCGAAGTTGTATAAAGCCCCGATCCATGAGCGTTGGACGGGGCTTTTTTATTGATTTTTGCAGGTTAAATATCTATACTTATTAAACTTGTTGAAGGGATTATGATCCGCACCAAAGACCGATTTTACTGGTCAGATGCCTTGTATCTGGCGCGCGCGAAGAACCTATTGCTTTTGAGAGCGAATGACGAAAAAATGGAGATTTTCCAATGCGTTCATTGTTCGGCCTTTGTGCGATTCTTTAAAAATGTGGCGGGAACGGCTTCCGGAAAATGGAGCCGGATCAAACCTTACGAGCAATTCCAATTGCAGAAAAAATTTCCTCAGCCTCTGCAAACCGAATCGCTTAAGGAAATTCCCCGCGAGAAGGGTAAAAAAAAATTATTTCAATGCCAAACCTGCGCTTCGCATTGGTGGCAAGCCAGCAATGGATGGGACCATGCGGATGACGATGCGGTCGACAAACGAAACGGAAAATAATTCTATCATTGATAAACGAGGTATGCATGCACACGGAGTCGAAAGTTATGACGGAACAGTTGCGCGATCTGGATATTCATAAAATGGATGATGTGGAAGCGGTTGCTGCGTTGAAAGATGCGCGAACCAAGATTGAGACGGAGATAAGGAAGGTCATCATCGGCCAAAGCCAGATAGTGGATGAACTCATGATCGCCTTATTTGCACGGGGCCATTGTCTGATTGTTGGCATTCCGGGGCTTGCAAAAACCCTTCTGATCAATACGCTCGCCAAAGTACTGGATCTGAAATTCAACCGTATTCAATTTACACCCGACCTGATGCCGAGTGACAT
>CAZHUW010000150.1:0-1292 GCA_964535295.1 uncultured Bacteroidota bacterium | reverse complement strand
TTGCCTGAAGCGCAGTTGGACCGTTTTATGTTTAATGTCTGGATCGATTATCCTTCGGTAGAAGAAGAAGTGCAGATCGTTAAATCAACAACGAGTTCTTACACGTATGAATTACATAAGGTGCTGTCAGCGGAGCAGATCGTGTATTTTCAAAACCTGGTGCGTAAAGTTCCGGTAGCCGACAGCATCATACAATACGCGGTCAATTTAGTATCCAAAACGCGGCCCAAATCAAAAGAAGCTCCGAAATTCATCAACGACTGGGTCAGCTGGGGTGCAGGTCCGCGCGCATCGCAGTACCTGATTCTGGGAGCTAAAACGCGCGCAATACTTGACGGCCGATTTACACCCGACCTGGACGATGTGAAAGCGGTGGTCAAACCGGCGCTGCGTCATCGGCTGGTAACGAATTTTACTGCGGAAGCAGACGGCATAACGACGCCGGATATCATTGACCAATTACTGAAAAGTGAAAAGTAAATGGATGATCTGAAAACAAAAGTAATCCAATACCTTCTGACCCGTCTCGAGATACAGGAATCGGAAGCCCAAATCCTGGCTGAAGATATTTTTGAAGTACACCGGCAAGTCCTAGCCGGAAAGAAACCGGAAGAGATCCTGGAGCACATTGAGAAGTTCCTTCATAATTTTTCTGACGATATCCAGATCATCGAACAACGCAGTCAACGAAAATCAAAATACAACAGTTATGCCGAAAAACGAAGAACCCAATTAGATATCTTCGCGGCAGCAATTGAACATCCATAACCGTAGCATGGCTTCCGTAGAACTTCAATCCGTTTCTAAAGTTTATACCGCGAACAAGAAAAATACTTTGGCCGTCGATGACGTGAGTTTTGACGTGAAAGACAACGGCATTACGGTTCTGGTCGGCGCTTCCGGCTGTGGAAAGACGACGGTGCTGCGTATGATCGCGGGACTGGAAGAAATTACAAAAGGCCAGATAAAGATCGACGGGCGCGTGGTGAATGAACTGGAGCCCAAGGATCGTGACATTGCGATGGTTTTCCAGAATTATGCGTTATATCCGCATATGAGCGTGTATGATAATATGGCTTTCGGGCTTAAGATAAAAGGTTTACCGAAAGAAGAGATAAAAAGACGCGTTAATGCGGCCGCGGAATTGCTGCAGCTGGCCTCGCATTTGCAGAATAAGCCGAAAGAGTTGTCCGGAGGCCAGCGACAGCGGGTTGCGGTCGGCCGTGCAATCGTTCGCCGTCCTAAAGTACTTTTGTTTGACGAACCGTTGAGCAATCTGGATGCAAAACTTC
>CAZHUW010000149.1:0-8708 GCA_964535295.1 uncultured Bacteroidota bacterium | reverse complement strand
ATTCCGCGTCCATGTTGCTGCGTACAAGAAAGCTGCGGCGGGTAGTTTCGACCTTGGCGGTGCGTTTTTGAAATTTCTTGTCGGCTTCAAGGTCGGCGATAGCAACATTGATCGTAAGCCGCAGCATGGCCAGACTCACGTTAACATCGCAGATCACGATTAGATTGTAATTGTGCTGGGTAAATGCGATCAATCGTCCGTTGTCGAACTTCAGGTCGTATTCATTGATCACAGACTGCAAACGGTCACAAATTGCCGCCATCTGAACAAAATCCTTGGAGATCTCGATCAATGTATCCTGATCAAAACCGGGCGGTAATGTCTGATAAACCAGCTCGCCGTCATTTAAATAAAAGAACGACGTTTTGACGCCGGCAACGCTGTTGATCTCTGTTAATTTATCTTTCATAATTTCCCTTAGAGTCGTTCCTTCGGCTTATCGGGGCGCCGATTCGGCCTTTGCAAGTGACTGTTCGATCACATCAATCGATGCTTTCGGATCGACGTTTAGCTCGACCACGTCCTCATTCCACTTGGAAAGTATTTTTCGTTCGGTTTTTCCTCCGACGCTTCCCGTCTTGAAAGTACCGCATTTGGAGGCGCGCCCGATCTTCTCGATCTTACGAATAAGAAAAGCCATAGCCGCCGAAGCCCGTTTGCCGTTGGCAATACCTTCTTCCATCAGAATTTCGCCCGATAAACTGCAGATAAGAACGCCGTTCACTCCGTTCACGTTCTTGATGTCTTTACTAAATTTGGTCAGTGCGTCGCCCTTCGCTTCCGTTGCTTCATCGATGATGCGAAGCCCTTCCAGAAGCAGGTTGCTCCATGGCGTCGTGATTGTACGTTTGGGCGGCGGTATATCATTTTCAACTTTGAAAGGCCCCTCTTTGATCTTAAGGATCTGATGAACTGCCGCTTCGCCTTCAATATTGCCGAATGTCGCATGTACGATATTGCCGTCGGCAAAATAGATCTTGCCGACCTTCTGACGGAGATCAAGCGTAAAAACGGCTTCGTTCTTCTCCATACAGTTCAGCTGAACGATATTCGTCAATTTGAGATCTTTTAAATTACCTACCAGCGCCATTCCACGATACCTTGGTTACTTGAGGGCTTCGGCAATGATATTTTTCATCGCTTTGATTTCAAATGGTTTCTCAACATAACGGAACGCGCCGTTATTCATCGCTTCTTCTTTTTTCTCATCGGAGCCGTACGCGGTCATCATGATTACAAACGTCTGCGGACGCTCTTTTTTTACTCGTTTCAACAATTCAATTCCCGATATGCCGGGCATCGTAATGTCGGTCAACACGACATCGAAAGGGTTTTCGGTAAATTTTTCCCATGCTTCGTTGCCGGAAGCCGCCGTCACCACTTCATAATTTTCTTTCGAGATGATAAAACTCTGATACAAACTGAACGTCAGCGTTTCTTCATCATCTACGATCAAAATACGTTTTAATTTTTCAGACATAATTGCCTCTGATAAAAGCCGCTATCCATCAAACATTCAACTGTCAAAAAGACGGGCGTTTTTTGCGGGATCTGGATCGGAACAAAATCATGAGATTTTGTACTTAAAAACCGGTGAAAAATATACTTAAATAATTCTTGCTTGTCAATATAATTATTGAATTTATTGACGCTTTTTCAGTCCGGTATAAAGTAAACTTTACACATTCCCATAAAATAAGAACCGTTCATCCAAGAACAAAATCGGTTTCAAAAAGGTCATAATGTGATGCCTCCATACCGCATTTGAGGTAGGTTTTTTTGGCGGATAAATTGCTTTTGTCCACATAGAGCCGGATACCGCAAACATGATGTTTCTTAGACTCATGGAGTATAAAATCGTAAAGTTTGCGATAGATTCCTTTAAGGCGAAAATCAGGATGAATGTACACGCTTTGGATCCACCAGAAAAGGCCGTTACGCCAATCGCTCCACTCATAGGTGATCATCAATTGCCCTACGATCCGCTCCTCAAACTCGGCTACACAGTAAAAACCGTATTGGGGCTGCGCGAAAAGATTTTTGACACCTGCTTTCAGAGTGATCGGGTTAAGTGTTTTGTTTTCAGTTTCCAGCGCCATAGCCTGATTAAACTGAATGATTTGTTCCATGTCTTCTTGGCTTGCAGGCCGAATGATCAGATTATTCATTAAAAGGTTCCTCATTAACAATGATTTACGATACACAAATCTCAAATTAATAACACGAAGTTATCAAAGTGATAACCAAAATAAAATAACAATTTGCTATATTTAACTTTTCTTGAGTATTGAAGTTTAGTCACTGAGGGCATATATTAAATCATGAAAATCAGCGTCATCATACCTGCATACAATGAAGAGAGCATTATCGGCAAGTGTCTTGTATCCGTAACGAAGGCCGATAAACCGTCGTGCGAACTGGAGATCCTGGTGGTCAATAACGCAAGTACGGATCGTACGGAGGACATCGCGCGTTCCTTTGCCGGAGTGAAAGTGGTGTCCGAGCCGCAAAAAGGACTTACGAAAGCGCGCGAATGCGGTCACCGGTTATCGGACGGTGAGGTTTTAATTTACGTCGATGCGGATACCAAGATACCCGCCCACCTGATTCGCTATGTGGAGCAAAAATTCATGGAAGACCCCAAACTCGTAGCCATGTCAGGGCCGTACAAATATCATGACTGGAACTGGTACGGAAGGCTGACTTTGTGGGCCTATCACTGGACATTGGTTCCGTTGACACAACTTGTGATAAACCGAATATTGAACAGAGGGAGTGTCTTCTACGGCGGAAATTTTGCGCTGAGGAGATCGCTGCTTGAAAAGATCGGCGGTTTTGATACAGGGTTGGAATTCTGGAGCGAAGATACGCAGATCGGACGGCGTATGGCCAAAGAAGGGAAAGTCAGGTTTTTCCACCGCGCCTATGTGTTTACGTCCGCACGCAGGTTTTATAAAGAAGGATTCGTCCGGGTTTTAATGAGATATATTTTGAATTTTTTCTGGGATATCTTTTTTCACCGGCCGTTCACCAAGGGCTACAAGGACGTTCGGTCATAGGTACGCCTAGTTTTTCATGAACACTTCTTTTGCGCTTCTGTCACTTCCCAATTTTGATGTATCGATTGCCAGATGGTTTCTTACCGGTTTATCCCTGCTGCTTCCTGCCGCGAACGAGATCTTCTTTGCTTTTCCGTCTGCTTCTATCGGGATCCTGAACTGTATTTTACCCTGAACTGCTTCCAATTCATAATACCGGTCATTGTCAATATGAAGCAGACATTGTGCGTTTGAATCGGTATCTGCCAGTATTGCTTCTCCTTCCAGAAAATAAACCTTCTTCTTTTCCGTTCGGATGTCTTTATTGATGATGGGGAAAAGTATGCGGCTGAGATTGTCTCTTGTCTTTAAAAGATTCTCATAGTTCAGTTCATCCTGAAAAAAGCCGGTGTATTCTTTGGTATAGTCGTTTTGAATATGCGCCAGAAACACGGATATGACAGGTTGGATTGGGTATTCGATATGCATCAACGTCATTTTTCCGTTCGGCTGAAAAAATCGGGTATAATTATTAAAAGAGGCCAGCGTACCGCGGTCGTATTCGAACTGCAGGTCAAAGATCAGAAACTCCGATTCGCTTCTGGTTAATTTAAGTTGCGAGAATTCGATAGTCCGGGATGTAAAGACTTGTGTGCCGTAATGACGAATAGTATAGATGACCAAACGTCCGTGTGCGCCTTTGACGATCGTGTCTTTAACCGTACTGTCTTTGGATGAGATCACGCCGATACCGAGATGGGTAAATTCCGGCCGGAGGATATTTGCCCGGTGGCCCGGGCTGTTCATCCACTGTTCCATCAGCTGCGCCGCAACGGCCTCCGGCCCTGCGTCAAGGCTATGTACGGCTATATTTTCGCCAACAATAAAATCCGAAACGCCGGTACGATAAACGCGGTCGGAGGGATTTCTCACTTCTGTAACCGGCGAGGTGTGCGAAAAATAATTCAGTTTCTGCATTTCTTGTGAATGCTGACGCGCAGCAGATCGAAGGGACGTATCGAAGGAGAGTTGCTGCAAGCCTGCTTTTTTTCTTTCCAGATTGACCAGTTTCAATATCTGTTCTTCAGCCTTGACGTTGCCCTCAACGGAAGTGAGTTCATCGTGTATAAAATCATAGGTCTGTGTAAAAATGGGAACGGCAGGTGAGAAACCCGAGAAAAAAAACACGGCGAGGAAAACGGTCGAATTACAACGACGCATAACGAAGCGCGGTTTTGATAAGATCCTGCAAGGAGAGTTCCTTATCTTTATTATCCTGCAGAGCTTTTACAATGGCCTTCTCTGCGATCGATTTGTGATAGCCTAGAGAGATCAGCGCCATCATGGCCTCGTCGGCTATAGCGGAGGTTCCCGACGGTATCGTTCTTGATCCCGCATCCGAGATCGCTCCCAGTTTGGCCACTTTGTCTTTAAGTTCCACGACGATCCGCTGAGCGGTTTTTTTACCTATGCCGGGTACGGCGGTGAGCAAATTCAGATCCTCATGGGCGATGGCATGTTTGAGGTCTTTTGTTGCGATGCTGGAGATGATACCCAATGCCGATTTAGGCCCGATACCGGAGATCGAGATGAGAAGCAGGAACATCTCGCGTTCGTCCTGCGTGGAAAATCCGAACAACTGCAATATATCTTCCCGCACGTGAAGATAAGTGAGCAGTTTTGCCGTTTCTCCTACGGCGCCGATTCGCTCGTAACTGCTGATCGGAACCAGTATCTCATAGCCGATACCGTTGACATCGATCACCGCGCGTGTCGGGTTTTTTTCTGCGACAATTCCCTGGATATAAGCGATCATAAGATGACGTTAAACGTTTTCGGTTCCGTTGAGTAAGAATGTAAACAACTGCCGGTCTTCTTTCAAGTTTCATTTCCGATCAGAGATAACCTGATTTAGCAAGGCTGGTAAAACGCGATCCGGCAACAATGATATGATCCCGCACAGGGATCCCCATGATCTTGCCGGCCTGGCGGAGTTGTTCCGTGATCGAGATATCTTCGGGGCTCGGTTCGGGATTACCGCTGGGATGGTTGTGCAAAAGAATGACACTGGCGGCACGGTCGTCGATCGCGGCCTTGAAAACCTCGCGCGGATGTACCAGACTGGCATTCAGCGTTCCTTCGGAGATGGTCACATCGCGTATGATCCGGTTGGCGCTATTGAGTAAAACCACTTTGAAAATTTCTTTTTTCAGATCACGGAGCATCGGAATGAAAATACCGGCAACGTCTTCCGGCGTTTTGATCTTTGATTTTTTATCGGGGCGATAGGATTGAATACGCCGGAGAATCTCAAAAGCGGCCACGAGTTTGATCGCCCGTACTTTGCCGATGCCTTTGAACCGGCTCAGTTCCTGAAAATTACATTTAGCCAATTCTGCGGTATTACCGTATTCGGCGATCAGGGTTTTTGCAAGATCGACCGCCGTGATTCGTTTCGTGCCGCTGCCGATCAGGATGGCCAGCAATTCAGCTTCCGTCAGCGCGGCCGCTCCTCGCAGCTCCAGTTTTTCCCTCGGACGGTCTTCTTTCTTCCATTCCTTGATTCCATACTCGGAGGTTTCGCGAACTTTTTTTTCTGCTGGCATAAATTTATTGTTGTAAAATATTTTTCAACCGCCAAGGGCGCAAAGTCCACAAATAAGAACAATACTATACTCTGCGGTTGCTGTCTGCTTACACCTGGCTTGCACCACACTTACTGCAAAAACTGGCATTGACAGGGATAGATGTGCCGCAAGAGCGGCAGTGTTTGCTGTAAAGCTCGTCCACCCGCGACATCGGACGCAATTCCGGTTCGAAGCAATCGCGGTAAGCGACGGCCATGGTCAGGAAAAGCAACGGCAGCGTGAAAACCACACCGACCAGACAAACCACTAGCCCCAGTACCGACAGTACGGCGGCCACAATGGCAAAGATCGTGTACATGACCCAGTCGCCTTTGGTTGCATTGAAACTTTCTTTCATGGCATCCAACGGCGGAAGATTCTTGCGAATGACAAGGGGTATGGTCAGGAAGAATAATCCCTGAACGATCAGCGCCGGAAAAAGGCACATGAAAACGCCGACAAACTGAAGCACGCTGATAATAAGACTAGCGACCAGAATGTTCACATAATATTCCGTGCCGCTGAATATATCTGAAGGCGAAATCTCCTCACCATGCATCTGTTTGAATGCGGTTAGGAATATTCCTCCGAGGAAAAAAGCTTCCACGAATGTACTTATGAATTCAGTCATCAGTCCAAGCGTCATGGACGTAGTAAAGTTATCGATCATCGATCGGAGCAATTGATCCTGATTGATCAGCGGCTGGTTTTTAAGGCTAATGTATTCCATGGCCACATGTACCATACCAACAGGAATCAGATAGATGACCGCAATAGCGATCCAAACCTGCCATTTGGCGTTCAGCATGGACCATGCTTCCGATATCCATTCTCCAAACCGCACTCGAGAGTTTTCCATATCGTTCTCCAAAAAAAATTAAAAGAACCTCGCAAATGAGACATTGCGAGGTTCCATAATAGTCCGTCTTGAGAAATTACCTTACAGCCACCGTTTGTCCGTTGGGCAAACAAGCTTTGAGTTGCCCCGAAGCGCAGCAGGCGTCTTTTTCCACTTTCATCCGCATGATTTGTGAATGTTCCTTCATCTGAACTTCTTTTCCCACTTTATGCGGGGCATGCGGATGCCAGCCGACCAGATACAACATGACAAAAAAACCAATGACATAACCAACCGTCACGTGCCATCCGTCTTTGATCCAGAACACCACGGATTTGGCTTTGGGGAACATATTGGTCAGCGCGACCCCGGCAGAGGATCCAAACCAAATCATCGATCCTCCGAAACCGACCGTATAAGCAAGAACACCCCAGTCGTAACCTCCCTGTTCCAACGCGAGTTTCGTCAAAGGAATATTATCAAAAACGGCCGATACGAAGCCAAGTGAAAACGCCGTCTGCCATGATGCAGCCGGGAGAGCTTCCACAGGCATCATCGAGGCGCACATGACCAGGGACAACAGGAAAATGCTTCCCTTTAATGCGCCGGGCAATTCATGCCATGCAGTCTTACTGAAAGTTGCGCCAATAAGAATCGCGATCCAAACGCCAACCGCAGGCATGTCCATCTTAAAATTAGTCACAATGGCGCCGATAAGAATAAGAAGTACAATGAGAAGCTTGGCCCAGTCTATGGATATATTTTCAGTTTCTGATTTAACCAATGGTTGCAAAGCGTGTTGCTGTTTTGCAGCAATGACGCCGAAAACCATAAAGGAAACGATCGAGGCCACAAAGGCGTGGGTAACGTCCAGCGGGTTAACTCCGTCGATCCACATCATCGTGGTAGTCGTGTCGCCCACTACACTGCCGGCGCCTCCGGCATTACTGGCCGCTACGATCGCGGCTAAAAAACCGATATGTACATTCCCTTTGAATACAACCAATGCAATGGTTCCCCCGATCATCGCTGCTGCGATATTGTCAAGGAAAGAGGAAATGACCATTACAAAAAACAGGAGTACAGTGCCGCCTAAATATCCTGACGGAAGCCATTTGGGAAGCAATTCCGGCACTTTGGATTCCTCAAAATGTTTGGCCAGCAAAGCGAACCCTAATAACAAGCCGAACAAGTTGAGAATGGTGGCCCACTCTCCTTCGCGGAGGTCTTTATGCAACACTTCACTGAGGAAGGGGTGGGTACCTCCGAACATATGATGCATAAGACTAAAATTGGTGAATGCGAATTTGTAAATAAGCAGCGAAGCCAATCCGGTCAAAGCCACCTGCATGGTTGCATGGTGAAAGAGCGCAACACCAACCAGCGTGAGCGCAAATAAAATGAATTCGATTGGAATTCCCAGCATCAGCCATTGACTTTTTTCGTTCTGCTGGAAAATAGGTTCCGAAGAAAAGAGCATCAGAATGCCCAGAACCAGGAAAATAAAGATCCCGATTACCACGGGGCGCGAAAAGATCTTATTTTTACTAGGTGATGTAGGTTCGTTACTCATAAAACTCCTCCAGTTTAGTGAATTAAGGACCTAAAAAGATTCTTGAAATGATGATATTTTTGATGCGTGGAAGTTGATTCCGCTATGGTGGTAATTGGCTAACAGCGCAGAATCATGCGGATGCACTTTGACCGCGATGGAATATCGACCGTGTTTTGCGAATCGATTTGTCCATGCAGGACAAAAGCTCCAGTGCCAAAAATACGTTGCGCGACAGCCAAGAACATCATACCTAGGGTTTGGCGCTCCTTGAATGGTCGCAAAAGTCACCTTCACTGGCCACACCGTGGGAAACAGGTACCTTTTTCCGCAAATCCACTCGTCGAGTCGCACAAGAGCGTTTTCCATATTATTACTCAAAAGGAATCAAAAAAAACCTCACAGATAAACTTCTATGAGGTTTTTTGTAAGAACCGTCTCTCTCACTTCATTTCACAGCCACAGTCTGTCCATTGGTCAGGCAAGCCTTCATCTGTCCAGAAGCGCAGCACTCAGTCCTCTCGGCATTCATCCGCAAGACCTGAGAATGTTCTTCCATTTTTACATCTTTACCTTCTTTATGCGGGGCATGCGAATACCAGCCGACTAAGTATAGCATGATAAAGAATCCGATAACATATCCGACGGCGACG
>CAZHUW010000148.1:0-8750 GCA_964535295.1 uncultured Bacteroidota bacterium | reverse complement strand
GATCCCGTTTTTTATTCGCCTGGCAGGCGCCTTTGTTGCCGCGATCGTCGAGTTATTCCCGATGCGCACTAGCGATAATCTGCGCATTCCGATCGTGAGCGGCAGCGTGATGGAACTGATGTTGATTACTTACTTACAGCGTGAAAATTCACCGCTCGATGCGGAAGGGACGATCGTGAGTATAATGAATGCGCTGGCTTTATGGTTTGCGTGATTCTTTCATCTGAATTAAAATGAAAATCCCCCAATCTAAAATAGACGAGATCAAACAGGCCGCCGATATCGTGGAAGTGGTCTCGCAGTATGTGCAGATCAAACTGCGCGGACGAAATTATGTCGGGCTGTGCCCTTTTCATAATGAAAAAACGCCCTCATTCACCGTCAGCCCGGATAAACAGATATTTTACTGCTTCGGATGCGGCGTGGGCGGAGATTCGATCGCGTTCATCAAGAATTACGAAAAACTCAATTACCCGGAAGCGATACGCTTTCTCGCCGAACGCTATAATATAGAACTGCCGCGATTTGCGTCCGAAGAGGATGAACAAAACAAATCCGAGATCGAGACCCTTTTTTATATTCATAAAACTGCGGCCAGGTTCTTTTATGATCAGCTTCAAGGCTCATCCGGCACGATCGCCCGCGAATATCTGAATCACCGCGGATTCAATGAATCCGTTTTGAAATCGTTCGGCGTGGGTTATGCGCCGGACACGTGGGATTCGCTCTACGCCTTCGCCAAATCGCAATCGCTCGATCTGCCTGCATTGGAAAAAGCAGGACTGATCATGAAAAAAAGCGACGGAAGTTACTACGACCGTTTCCGTCACCGTATCATGTTCCCGATATTCAATGCCACCGGCCGCGTCATAGCTTTCGGCGGCAGGATCATGCGGCAGGAACCGAATTCACCCAAATACGTGAACTCTCCCGAACATCCGATCTACCAGAAAGGAAAGGTCCTTTACGGATTATTCCAGGCCAAAGAAACGGTTCGTAAAGAAGACGAGATCATCATCGTTGAGGGATATGCCGACTGCATGTCCCTGCATCAATTCGGCATCACCAATGCCGCAGCCTCAAGCGGAACGGCTTTTACGATGGACCAGGCCAATCTGATCAAACGTTATACCCAGAACGTCACGCTGATCTATGACGGCGACGATGCCGGTGTGCACGCGGCGGAACGCGGCGGCGCGATCATGCTGCAGGCCGGGCTCAATGTGAGGATCGTCGTATTGTCAAAAGAGCATGATCCGGATTCTTTCGTGCGCGCGCAAGGCGCTGAAGCGTTTCGCGATCTGATCAAACAAGGCAAGCAATACGTCGATTTCCGCATCGGGCAATGGAATAAAGAAAAGAAACTCGACACGGTGAACGGGCGAACTTTTGCGGCGCGGGAACTGATCAACATCACGGCCAATATCCGCGACCCGATCAAGGTCAGTCTTTTTGCATCCGAGATCGCAGAAAAACTCCGTGTCAATGAGGCTTTGATCCACCAGGAATTAAAAAAACTTTCGCGCGGCCATGAATCTCTGCGAAGTGTGATAACGGCGGCGCATCCCAAACAAGCTGAAACAGAACCGATACCGGAACACGTTCTCCGCGCCGAGCGCGGCCTTTTACGTTTGCTCCTTGAAGGCTTGTCCGAAGCAGAGAAAGTATTTGTCTATGTGCGCCCAGAAGATTTTCAGAACCCGGCCATACAAAAGGTCGTGCAGTTCATCCACACACAATGGAATCTCAAGCAGTCTTACGATGAGACCGAGATCAACCATTCCTTCCCGGAGGATATCCAGAAAGCGATACTGCGCCTGCGGATGGATGAATTGCTGGAATTCGATATGCTGGATTGCATTTCTACGATCCAGTACGCGCAGTTAGAAAAGAAATTATCCGGATTACGCGAGACCATACGAACCATGGAAGAACAGCGGGAAGATACCGCGCAGTTGGAAGAGGTATCCAGCCTTCTGATCAAACAAATGCATAATCTGAAAACAAAGAAACAACTCATCACGGTAAATGACACGCCGGCCCAGGAGAGAATTACCTTTGAACACAGCCCAACCCCTTTTTGACGTTATCATTATCGGCGCCGGCCCCACGGGTTTATCCTGCGCGGTCGAATGCAAGAAGATCGGCCTCCATGCGCTGACCATTGAAAAAGGCTCGTTGACCAATTCGATCTACCATTTTCCGTCCAACATGATCTTTTTTACGACGTCCGATCTTTTAGAGATCGGCGAGATCCCGTTTTCTACCACAAATCCAAAGCCGACTCGTGAAGAAGGATTGAATTATTATAAGCGGGTCGTACAGCATTACCAGCTCGATATTCATACCCACAAAAAAGTTGTAGCTGTAAATAAAAACGACAATGAATTCACCGTTCAAACAAGAACGCAGAACGGCGAAAGCCATGAATACCGTTCCCGTTTTGTGATCATTGCGACGGGTTATTTCGATCATCCCAATATGCTGAATATTCCGGGTGAGAGTTTACCCAAAGTTTCGCATTATTATTCCGATCCCCATCCGCTTTATAATAAAGACATCCTGATTGTCGGCGGCAAAAATTCCGCCTGCATCGCCGCGCTGGAATTATATCGCTACGGCGCGCGGGTCACCATGGTGCACCGCCGCCCGGAGATCAAAGAGAGCGTGAAGTACTGGATCCTGCCGGATATTTTGAATCGCATCAAAGAGGGTGCGATCAAGATCCATCTTGATTCGATCGTAACGAACATCACAGAACGGTCCGTGATCATTGAGAATATTTCGTCGAAGGAAACAACCGAGTTGGCCAATGACTTTGTTTTCGCACTGACAGGCTATCACCCGGATACGGCTTTGTTGAAAGCTTGTGAGATCTCGGTGGATTCTGTTTCTCTTGTACCGGAACACAAACCCGATACGTTGGAAACGAATGTGGAAGGGTTATTTGTAGCGGGCTCCATTTCGGCAGGGACCAATACGAACAAATTATTTATCGAGAACGGAAGATTTCACGGGAAGGTCATTGCGGAAGAAATTAAAAAGAGAAACCGACAGACATAAAATTCTCAAAATCTAAATAATGAATTTCTCAATCCCCCGGTTTGAGAATAACCCCTTTATTCTGATGGCCGTTGATCTTCACGGTCATCGGCTTATCAAACTGCAAATGTCTGACAAATTGTAATTCTTCGGCCGCTTTTTGCTGAGTCAGCCATTTCCAATCAATGAACCCCTGGTCACCCGACGCATTCACTGTAAAATATCCGATGCGAAAGGAAGTAATGTTCTGAAAGAAGTGCGAGCCCTGCGATGGGGTGACGTCGAAATCCTTAAAACCCGATTCAACGATCACGCTCGCGCCTGAGATCTGATCCCAGGTTACAGGGATACCGAGCCAATGATCCATTGAACCCCAGCGGCCGACGCCGATCAGGATATAGGGGCGGCGCTGTTCGACCAACTGCGCGTTGAGTTTACCGACTTCGTACGCGGCTTCCTTGCTTTTTCCGCGGTCAAAACTTTCTATATCTACTACAACCATATCATAGATATCCTTGATCACGCCATTTCCCAAAACCTGCCGGCTTTGGCAGATCGCCTGACTTTGGTCCGTGTCATCGACATTGAGTTCCTCCGACTCGCTGCTCAGCACCAGCGGCCGCATCTGGAGTACGCAAAATTCTTTCGGCGCTCCGTCCGGGACTTTCATGTTGACCGCAAATTCGATCTCCACGGGCGTTCCCATTCCCCAGCTTCCTAATTCCAGGATGTGATCCAGGATCTCCGGCAGCGGGAATATCTTATGTTTTAATATCGGCGCGAAAGTGACCACGCGCCTGCCGTCGCGTGAAATGCCGTCATGCACCGTGTCGTTCTCCGGCACATAGGTCGACCCGGCCCAGTGCAGCGTGCCGTCCTTTTCCGCTTCGGTCAGATCGTATTGCTGCACTAAAAGATCATGCGTCTCGATCACGTTCTTCTGCAGCCGGTAATTCATATTTAAAGCATAAAAATTCTGCTGCGCATTTTTGAAAGTTTCCTTGGTCGAAAAGAACTGCATAAGGTGTTTGGGATATTTGGAACAAAATCGAACGTTGTTGCCTCCGTCAACAACGGTCTTCCCTAACCCTAATGCCAGCATGACAATCCCGTCGGTCGCCTTCTGTGGGGGAACCGGATAAAAATTATACGATTTCGCCACGCCGGCAAAATCCGGATAGAAGCGCCCGTTACGCGGTGCGCCCACCATTCGCTGAATGACCACTGCCATCTTTTCTTCTTCGAGACGATACGCCGTTACCTTCATGTAATCTTTGGCCGCTTTATAAAATGTCGAAGCGTACACGCGTTTGATGCTGTCGAGAAGCTCATGAAGCCGGATCTTAATGTTCTTATCGTTATTCGGGATCATGAAGGTCTCATACACACCCGCGAACGGCTGGTATTGGGAATCCTCGAGCAAACTGGAAGATCGCACGGCCAAAGGCTCCTTGATCATGTCGAGATAATCTTTCAATTTCCGGATGATCTCGCGCGGAAATTTCTTCGCCTCCACAAAACGCCGGTTGATCTCCACGTCGTCGGTCGCGTGCAGGGCAAAACTTTCCAGGTTATTCTCATGCAGGAACTGGTCGAATACGTCCGTACCGATGACGATCGCAGAAGGAACGGTGATCTGTGCACCGGCAAATTTATCACGTATGTTATAATTATTGATCAGCACATTGGCGAATCCCAGTCCCCGCGCTTTTCCTCCAACCGAACCTCCGCCGATCCGCGCAAAACCGTTGCGTATATCAAAGGTCTCTTTGGAAAAATCCGTCATGATGCCACGTTTGCGCAGGTCCTGATATAGACGCAGCGATTGGATGAGTATCTCCCGCAGGTCGTTGATGGAATTGAACTCCGAGACCTTGCGCGGTTTCAGCTGCTGCGCCAGCCAAAATTCCGTTCGTGCTTTGAGCCAGTTGGAGAAATGATTGCGTTCCGCATGGTAACGAATACTTTCTTCCGGTACTTTTTCCAGCTGTTCTTCCAATTCCTTGAGGTTGTGTGCGCGGCCGGCCTCTTTACCGTCGGGCAGGCGGAACACAAAATCACCGAATCCAAAATTATTGACCATGAAATTGCGCAATTCATGCAGCAGGCGCGGAGAACCTTTCTGAATAAAGGCGCAGCCGATCTCCTGCGCAGATACGGCAAATTCCGCATTACTGGACTGCAGCAGGATCGGTATGTCGGGATGATTCTCCCGAACATTTTTTGCAAATGAAATGCCGCCGATGGGATCTTTGACCCCGTTCCGTTTGAAATTGACATCTGAAACGATCCCAAGGACATAGGCCTGATATTTTTCGAAACACGCCCATGCCTCTTCATAAGTAGTGCATAGGAGTATCTTGGGACGCGCGCGCATGCGCAGGGATTTGTGCGCAAGATTAACGCCTTCGGAAATGAGTTCCTGAGATTGTTTGAGAATTTCCGTATAGATCTGCGGCAGGTAAGAAGAATAGAATTTCACATTGTCTTCAACAAGAATGATCGTCTGCACGCCGATGGACTGCGTGTCGTTCTCCACGTTCGCACGGTCTTCGACCAATTTGATGATGGCGATAAGTAAGCGGTAGTCGCCCTGCCAGATAAAGATATTCTCGAACACCGACGTGTCGTAATGAGAGACGAGTTCTTTTCGTTCACGGTTATCATACGCCAGCAGGATGATCGGCGTGGCGATACCCGCATCGCGGATCACTTTTGCTAACTTCACCACGTGCATATCTTCGATATGAAGCGACGTAATGATCAGGTCGAACCGGTTATCTTCGCGCAGAAGTTCCAGCGCTTCTTTCCCGTTCAATGCATGCGTGATCTCCGGCGCATGGCTCAGGTTCAGGCCCTGATATTCATTGTAGATCAGTTCATACAGCCGGCCGTCCTCTTCAAAAAGGTACGAATCGTACAAACTTGACACGAGCAGGATATCACGCACCTTAAAACGCATCAGTTTCTGAAAACGCTGAATGCGCGTACTGTAACCCTCGCTCAGCGGATTGGGATCAAAGCCGTTTGAATCAATGTCGCGGTACATAAGAACGATGTTATTGCGGAATGGTCAATACACAAAAGTAACAGTTGTTGCTCTTTGTCGCAACAGTTTCTTTTGTACAAAAAAAATCGGAGCGTTGTAGCGCTCCGATCGTTGTTCAATCTATATAAGGATCGAATTATACCAAACCCTGATCCAGCATGGAATCGGCGACTTTCAGGAAGCCTGCGATATTTGCGCCGTTGACATAATTTCCAGGCGTGCCGTATTTCGCGGCGGTGTCAACGCAGGTCTGGTGGATATTCTTCATGATGTCGTGCAGACGTTTGTCAACTTCTTCAGCCGCCCACGGCAGACGCATGCTGTTCTGCGACATTTCAAGTCCTGAGGTCGCGACGCCGCCTGCATTGGAAGCCTTGCCGGGCGCGTAAAGAATACCGGCGCCCGTGAAGACCTTGAATCCTGCGATCGTGGTCGGCATGTTCGCGCCTTCCGCTACGCATTTGCATCCGTTCTTGACTAATTCCTTTGCATCGTTCTCATCCAGCTCATTCTGAGTGGCGCAGGGAAGAGCCACATCCACTTTAACGCTCCACGGACGCTTGCCCGCGAAGAATTCGGTCTTGAATTTATCCGCATAATCCTTCGCGCGGTCATTGCCGCTGGCGCGCATCTGAAGCATGTAATCGATCTTCTCGCCTTTGATGCCGTCTTTATCGTATACGAATCCGTCAGGCCCGGATATGGTCACAACTTTTCCGCCCAGTTGGGTAACTTTGGTGGCTGCGCCCCAGGCTACGTTACCGAAGCCGGAGATCGCAACGGTCTTACCGGCCAGTGACTGGCCCTTGCTCTTGAGCATTTCCTCAGCAAAATAGGTCACACCGAAACCGGTCGCTTCGGGACGAATGAGCGAGCCGCCCCAATTGAGTCCTTTGCCCGTCAATACGCCGGAGAAATCACGCGTGAGGCGTTTGTATTGCCCAAAGAGGAATCCGATCTCGCGTCCGCCTACGCCGATATCGCCTGCGGGAACGTCGATATTCGGGCCGATGTGGCGGTGCAGTTCCGTCATGAAGCTCTGGCAAAAACGCATCACTTCGTTATCGCTCTTGCCTTTGGGATCAAAATCCGATCCGCCTTTGCCGCCGCCCATGGGCAGTGTGGTCAAACTGTTTTTGAATACTTGCTCGAATGCCAGGAATTTCAAAATACCCAATGTGACCGAAGGATGGAAACGCAAACCGCCTTTGTAAGGACCGATCGCGCTGTTCATCTGAATACGGAATCCGCGATTGACCTGAATTTCGCCTTGATCGTCAACCCACGGTACGCGGAACATGACCACGCGTTCCGGTTCAACCATTCTTTCAAGGATTTTAGCCGAACGGTATTCCGGATGTCTTTCCAGTACCAGGTCGAGCGATTCAACAACTTCTTCTACGGCCTGATGGAATTCGGGTTCGGCCGGGTTTTTTGCTTTAACTTGCGCAATTATTTTTTTCGTGTAGTCAGACATATATGCCTCGTATTTTTAATGGTGAGTTTCCGTCTGCGTTTTAAGTGGGCTAATTTACATATTAGTTTGTAATTTGTAAATGATTTTTGTCATGTTATCAAAATATACCTATCCTTTTAAAAAACAGAGATTAATCTATAAGTTTTTATATCAAATACTGTAGAGATATTCAACAGTTATGACAATAATTCACGAAGTTTTTGAATATGTTTGGGCGTAGTCCCGCAACAGCCGCCGACGATCTTTAATTGAAACCGCTCCACCCATTCTTTCACATATTTTGCATGATCCTCCGGCTTGACGTCAAATTCGGTTGCGTGTCCTTTTTTTAACACGTTCGCATAAGCGCCTATGGGTAATTTCGTCAGACTGTGAAGCGCTTCTAAATTTCTTTCCATTAAATTCACATCCACGCAATTGATCATGATCGCGTCAGGCTTCAGGGTTTCACACTTTTCGACCGCCTTTTCCAAAGGCTCGCCGCTCAGCAGATGTTCCGGATCTTTACAAATGAAACTTACCAGCACGGGCAGTCCGGTTTCTTTGGCGTAAGCAAGCGCAACGGCGGCTTCTCGAATCGTATTCATCGTTTCGATCAAAAACATATCGACATGGGCTTCATACAGATTGTCAATATGGCGGCGATGGTCGTCGAAAAGTTCCTCATCCGGCGGAACAAGCTCCGGAGAATAACAATCCTCTGCCGGCGCGACGGAGCCGGCAATAAATATCGGTGCCGTCATTTTCGATTCTTCATAAGCGAAACGAACTTCGTCCGCCGCCGCGCGTGTCAATTCTTTGGCGCGTGAACCCATACTCTCTTTTTCCAAAGCGCGGTAATTGGTGCGGAAAGTGTTCGCGGTAAGGATCTCCGCCCCGGCTTGAATATATTCCGTGTGAATGTTTCGAAGAATCTTTTTTCCTTCATTCGACAATAAGGCTATCGTGGACCACAAAGGCAGTGCCGTGCTCACGCCGCGCGCTTCGAGCTGACTGCCCGTGGCGCCGTCGAGAAGAATAATGGAGGGTTTTGAAATTCGTTCGAAGAATGTCATAAATTAAAAAGGCTTAGCACTCTGCTAAGCCTTTTGTTTTTAACTTTTGAATTGTTCCAGACTTTCACGTAGTTTTTGTATGGTCTCGCGGAAATTATCCAGTTTGGCTTTTTCTTTTTCGATCACC
>CAZHUW010000147.1:0-8763 GCA_964535295.1 uncultured Bacteroidota bacterium | reverse complement strand
TCCCGAAGACCACGTGGTGTGGTTGGGCGGCCCCGAAGGCATCATCCGATATGATATGAAAAACAAAAAAGTCTATGACACAGGTTTTTCGACTGTCATCAGTTCTGTCTTTATTAAAAACGATTCTTTGATCTATGCCGGAAATTCATCCAGGATCCCTGAGATCCAATACGACGACAATGCGATGCGGATCCAGTTTGCCGCGACGAGTTTTGAAAATGAAGCGGCTAATGTCTATCAATACCGGCTCGAAGGATTTGATAAAGAATGGTCGAACTGGTCAAGCGAGATTCACAAAGATTATACCAACCTTCCGGAAGGGCATTATCGTTTTTACGTACACTCCCGTGACCTGCACGGACACGTCAGTCCGCCGGTAAATTTTGAGTTTATAATTTTACCGCCATGGTACCGTACGTGGTGGGCGTACGGTGCGTATGGAATTATCATCTTCCTCATCTTACAAACCGGGGTGAAGATCCGGTTCCGTTATCTGGAATATCGTAATCGCAGGCTCGAGGAAAAAGTTGAGGCGCGAACGCGCGAGATCCAACAGCAGCAATCGGAGATCTCCGAGAAAAACCAGCGTCTGGAATCCGCCAATACCGAGATCGAAGCGCAGCGTGACCATTTGAAAATGATCAATGAACAGCTGGAGTCGGCGATACAGGAATTGAAAGAAACTCAGCAGCAGCTGATCCAATCTGAGAAAATGGCGTCGATCGGCCACATGGTTGCGGGCATTGCTCATGAGATCAATAACCCGCTGACATTCATCGCTCCAAATCTGGAGTATGTGGGCACGCAGGTAAGTAAACTTTTAAAATTGTACGAAACGGCACAGTTGCAGATCCACAATCAGGCTTTTGACAAAGAATCGATCAACGAGTTTGTAAGAGCGGTTAAAAGGATCGGATCCGAAGTGGATGTGGAGGAGATCAAGGGCTCCATCAATGCAACGGTCACCGGCAGCAACCGCATCAAAGAGATCGTGGCGAATCTGCGCACCTTCACCGGTCATCACGTTGAAGATATTGTTGAAACAAATATTGCGGCGCACCTTAACCATGCGATCGACTTGTTCTTTAATCAGTATCAGAATATTCAGTTTCAAAAGGAGTTTCTGTCACAAAGAACCGTTGACGTCCGCGTACAGGAGATCAGCCAGTGTTTCATTAATATTCTAACCAACGCCGTACAGGCGATACGCGACGCTGAAAAGAACCGAATAATAGAGACCGGGAAAGGCTGCATTCACATTCGCACGGAGAATGCAGCGCTTCAAAATGAAGAGGCAGTAAAGATCACGATCAATGATAATGGAGTTGGAATACCATCCGATGTGATTTCAAAGATCTTTGAACCTTTTTTTACCACGCGTTCTGTAGGCCAAGGGCGCGGATTGGGATTATCGGAGGTATATGCGATCGTCAAGAATCACCAGGGTCATATTGACATTCGCAGCGAGGAAAACAAGGGAACATCCTTGGAAATAATCTTGTTATGCCGGTATATGGGAAAGTAGCAGACCAAGTGTGCTTTCAATGATGAGCTTTGCCCCACATTTTCTCACCGGCTGTGATTTTGAGCGGTAACTTGTTTTGCGGAGGCGGAAGCGGACAAGTAGCGAATTCGGTAAACACACAGGGCGGATTGTACGCTTTATTAAAATCGATGATGACCTTATTATCAGCCGAAGGTTTTTTAGAATAAAGAAAACGTCCGCCGCCGTAGGTTTCTTTTCCGTTGGTCTTGTCACCGAAAATGATGAACAATTCGTCCGATCCGTCCTCGAGAACCGGTTCCAGCCGATAGGTATCTCCGTCTACCTCGAATACTAATGCGCCCGGACATTTAGAAGAATCAATAGTTCCCATGATCGTAGGAACCGCAATGATCTTCGGCGGGTCGTAAGGTTCGAATCTTGCTTCAATTTTCCACTCCGTCTCAACCGGATAACGTTCGATACCGGTGAACGAAGTGATGAGCGAGTTTTCCGTATCGCGCAGACGTATCGCATATTCATGCCCGCGTTTGATTACAAAAAATCGGAATGAATTCATTTGCAAAACCGTCGTATTGGAATCCGCATCGCTTTTTAATTCCATTTGCGTCACCGGTTTGCCATTGTGAACGATTTGGGCCGCTTTTTCTGCTTTTAACGTAACCTTTCCGTTGTTCAAGGTGAAAGTTCCGCAATAAGGAAATGCCTTTTTCGGAAAAATAAGCTGATTGGACGAATCGCTTCCGAATTTGTTTTCACCCTCCTTTAGCCAATGCAGGCCGACCAGACTGAGCCATCCTGTTGAGGATTTGAGCCGATCGATCCGTTTAGCATGCCATGCTTCTATATCCGTCAGATAAGCCGGATCAGGAGGAAGCTTTTCTTTGGCTGGTTTGCATGCGAACAGTGTGGAAATCAAAACAACGGAAACAAGTAATAACTTCATACGTTCCCTTTTAAATTATGAGGAAATTTTTTATTAAAAACTTTCAATTTTGAATGGTCAGCTTGGTCTTGATCGATCTTGCCAGATTGAGCGCTTTCGTCAAGCTTTTGTCGAGTACATTAAAATGTCCCATTTTACGGCCGGGCCGCGCAAGGTCTTTGCCGTATAAGTGAAGTTTTACGTTAGAATGGTCAAAAAGGTTCTCCCAAGCAGGCTGGGATTTACCCCAAATGTCGCCGAGCAGATTGATCATCACGACCGGGGATATTAGCCTCGTATCGCCCGGCTCCAGTCCGCACAATGTCCGAACCTGCTGTTCGAACTGGTTGGTCACGCAAGCGTCGAGCGTATAATGGCCGCTATTGTGCGGGCGCGGCGCGATCTCGTTGACGAGAATTCGTCCGTCTCTCATGACGAACATTTCCACCGCGAGAACGCCGTGATAATTGAGTTTTTCAGCAATGGTCTTTGCGATCTTTTGCGCTTTGGCTGAGATGGTTCTGGAAACGCGTGCAGGAACGATGGTGGTGTCAAGAATGCTGTTGGTATGAATATTCTCCGCCGTCGGGTACGCTGCGACATGCCCGTTGACACCGCGTGCGAGCACGACGGAGATCTCACATTTGAAACGAAGCATTTCCTCCAGAACGCACGGTGCGGAACCCATCTTATGAAAGGCTTCGAGCGTTTCTTCGACCGACTCCACTTTCCATTGCCCTTTTCCGTCATAACCCAAGCGGCTGCGTTTGAGAATAGCGGGAGAGCCCACGAACTTGAAGGCAGAAGCTATCTCATTTTCCGACGCTACAGGGACGAACTTGTTGGTCGGTATATGATGGGTTACTAAAAAATCTTTTTCGTTGATGCGATCCTGCGTGATAGACAATGCATTTGAAGAAGGCCGAACAAAACAGGTTTTAGCGAGGATATCGAGCGTGTCGGATGGCACATTCTCAAATTCCGTCGTGATGGCCACGCACGAGGAACTTAATTCACGTAAAGCGCCTCCATCGAGAAAATTGGCGTTGATATGCCGGTCTGCGATGCGGCCGGCGGGGCTGTGCGGGTCAGGGTCGAGTACGATGACGCGGTAACCCATCGTTCGGGCGGCGACGGTGAACATGCGGCCGAGCTGTCCGCCGCCGAGCATTCCAAGTGTTGCGCCGGGCAGTATCATTTTTTCTCCGGAAGTTTCATGGCAAGAACCTTTTTAGTTTGCGAAGTGCGAAATGCGTCCAAAAGTCTGGCGACCCTGGTATCATTCTGCGCGATCATGGCAACCGCAAAAAGACCTGCATTGGCCGCGCCGGCTTCTCCGATCGCAAATGTCGCTACGGGAATTCCCTTCGGCATTTGGACGATGGACAAGAGAGAATCCAGGCCTTTGAGCTGTTTGGTTGTGACCGGTACTCCGAGCACAGGAACGGTTGTTTTAGAGGCCAGCATACCGGGAAGATGGGCGGAACCTCCGGCGCCTGCGATGATGCAGATCAAACCGCGTTTTTTTGCCGTTTCGGCATATTTAAAAAGAAGGTCAGGAGTGCGGTGCGCGGAAACCACTTTAGTTTCGCAAGGAATTCCAAAAAATTTCAGTTGTTCTACCGCTCTCTGCATCACACCCCAATCACTGTTGCTTCCCATAACGACGCCGACCAAGGGTTTTTTCATAAGGCTTCTTGTAAATTTGGAATATTCTATTATTTTTGAGGTCACCTTAGACAGATCCGAGGTGACGCGTCATTTTATTGTGCCGATAATGATACGGTTTTTAGGCGTATCTCTCAAGTGGAATGTTAAGAAGAAAAACCGGGTTTTCATTGCCGATTTTGCCAAGATCGAAAATAGGCTGATATGTGCAGATAACCTGAAACCAAACCGGGTTGAAATCGTATAAAAACTCGCGATTTACAAGTCGGAGACCTAATACCAATCTTAACCATTTTCATATTAATCATCTAATTTAAAAGGAGAGCAAATGCGAAAGATTTTCCTGATCCTCTGCGGATTTCTATTACTGAATTTGCCGGTCAGTTACGCCGGTGAAGGAAATCCAGGCGACCTGCGTTTTGGATCGTTCAATAAACTGATGGATTTCAATACGCTGAATGTCGATTACATCAAGAATTCGTCCGAACAGATCATTGCTTCATCGAAAGATGCTCTGAAGTTGATCTACGCCGTCCCAAAAGAATCGCGTACCTATGAGAACACTTTGCTCGCGATCGACGATATGTATAATTTGTATTCAAACGTAGCCAGCCATATCTATCTCATGGCGAATGTTCATACCGACGCGGCGATCCGTGACCAGGCGAGGGCATCGCTTGAGATACTGGAGAAATTTGAAAATGAGATCGGTTTAGATGAAGAATTGTATCGCTCAGTCAAAGAATACGCGGCAAGTGCTGAAGCGAAAAAACTGACCGGATACAAAAAACGTTATCTGGATGAAACGGTGCGTGGATTTGAGCGCAACGGATTTGCCCTTTCCAAAGAAAAACGCGTAGAATTGAAAGCCATACAGGACAAACTCTCCGAACTCGGCATCGCATTTAACAACAATATTGCATCGTCCAACGATTTTCTGATCGTCGAAGAAAAAGATATGGACGGATGTCCGGAAGATTTCAAAAAAGCGCGTAAACAGGAAGACGGAACGTATAAGATCGACATGTCGTACCCGTCGTATTCCGGCTTTATGAAAGCGGCAACATCTGAACCGACACGCAAAGCGCTTTATATGAAGTATAATAACCGCGCCGTGGATAAGAATCTGGACGTACTTAACGAGATGATCTCGTACCGGCAAAAAATGGCCACTCTGCTGGGCTACAAAACTTTTGCGCAATATCAGGTTGAAGAGCGTATGGCTAAGAAACCCTCTAATGTCTGGGATTTCGAAAATAAGACCTTGGAAAAAGTGAAAGCGAAAGCGCAAAAAGATTACCAGGAACTGCTGGCGACCAAGAGAAATTATCTAAAAGATAATTCGGTTCAGGTCGTGAATACCTGGGAAAGTTCGTTCTACAACAACATTTTGTTAAAAGAAAAGTATCAGTTGGATCAGGATCTTGTGAAAGAATATTTTGAAGTAGATCATGTCATTGACGGCCTTTTCCAGATCGCGCAGCACCTTTTTGATGTGAAGTTCGTTCAGATCAAAGATGCTTCGGTATGGCAGAAAGACGTGCGTGCATTTGAAGTTCGCCAGAATGATAAAGTGATCGGCCGCTTCTTCCTCGACCTGCATCCCCGCGCCAATAAGTACAATCATGCAGCTTGTTTTAATATGATTCGCGGCAAAGCCACAGCTAACGGCTACCAGATCCCGACGGCTACGTTGGTATGTAATTTCCCCCAAGCCACGGCCGACCAGCCGGGCTTGATGTATCACTCGCTGGGAAGCGCCTCAGTGGAAACGTTCTTCCACGAGTTCGGACATGTGCTGCATAATATGTTGACGACGTCAGAACTTTATTCCTATGCCGGAACGGGTGTTGCGCGTGATTTTGTGGAAGCGCCGTCACAGATTTTCGAGAACTGGGCATGGAATTATGACGCGGTGAAAATGTTCGCCAAACATTATAAGACCGGCGAAGTGTTGCCGAAAGATCTTTTTGACAAGATGGTAGCTGCAAAGAATGTCGGATCCGGTATCGGCGCGGCGTATCAAATATACTACGGTATGCTCGACATGACCCTGCATGACGGCTTCGATCCCAACGGGAAGGAAACAACAACCGATGTCGTCAAACGTCTGCAGAATAAGATCACGCCGTTCCAATATGTTGACGGAACGCATTTCCAGGCCGCTTTCGGTCATTTAAACGGTTATGCCGCAGGATATTATGGGTATTTATGGGCGGAAGTGTACGCGGCGGACATGTTCTCTATCTTTGAAAAGAACGGGATCATGGATCAAAAGACCGGAAAGAAATACCGGGATATTATTTTGGCTAAAGGCGGAACGGAAGATCCGCTGGAACTGGTGAAGCAGTTCCTCGGACGCGAACCGAACCAGGATGCATTTTTGAGGTCCCTGGGTCTGTAGAGTCGTTTTACCCGCAGATTTCTTGTTGTGAAAAAACCTCCCGGTATATGTCGGGAGGTTTTTTTATTGCACCAATCCACAGGTCTTCAACTTAGAAGGACCTTCTTAACCTTCCTTCAGTAGACAAATAAATACTGAAACTCTGTTTATTTAAGATCGTAAAATAATTCACAATCTTAAATCCGATCTATATTCGTATTTTATTCGGGAGATAATATGAAAAAATCATTTTGCTTTTGTGCCGCTACAATACTGTTGCACTTTTTTACCGGCTATTCAATGCGCGCCGCAGATACAACCGTTTATAAAACGAAACAACTCACAGAGAAGATCTTCGAGCTGACAGCGGACGGCGGAGGTTATCCGGTGAAGGTCATAGTTTCCGTTGGTGACGATGGGATACTTATCGTTGACAGCGGTGAAAGGGAGAACGGGGAAAGGCTTGTTGAAGCGCTGAAAGCATTCAATAAAGGCATGCCCAAAGTGATTATCAATACACATTCTCATATCGAACACATCGGCGGTAATATTGCGATTGAAAAAGGCCCGGTGATCATCGGGCACAGAAATCTGCGTGACCGTTATGTCAACGGACTTTACGTCTTCAACGAATTTCCCGAAAGCGCGCTTCCCAATCTTACTTTCACAGATTCAATGAGTCTGTTTTTCAATGGTGAGGAGATCAAACTGATCGCGTTTCCCGGCGCGCATGATAACAGCGATATTATTGTGTGGTTCACCGGTTCCAGGATCGTCTGCACGGCGGCATTATGCAACGGGAAGCACTTTCCTTCGATCGACGGGGAACTTGGAGATGTTCTCAAATATCCTGAGACAGTTGCCCGTGTGATTGCAAGGCTTCCGGAAGATGTGATCTTGATTCCCGGCCATGGAGATGATTGTTCGATAAAAGAATTCCGCAGTTTTCACGACATGCTGACCAAAACGTCGGGTATCATTCAAGAGGAATTGGCCAAAGGAAAAGACCTCCAGAAAATTCAGAATGGAAATGCGCTCGCCGATTGGGCTTCGTGGGAACTTTATGTGGACCGGAATGCGTGGATCGAGTATTGGGTAAAGGGATTCAAGAACCCGAAGAAGGAAGATCTGCGAACTAAAATTTATGCGCCGATCTATCACGCCGTTGCTCAGAGCAGAGGCGATGTGGCGGCAGCCTTGTACCGGGATCTGAAAAAGAATCATTCCGATCAGTATTATTTTGATGAAAGGACCGCGTTGTATATAGGCCGCCGGCTGGCCTATACGAATAAAAATGACGATGCGATAAAATTTCTGAATATCTGTCTGGAAGAATACCCCGGAACGGAAGCGGAATCCATTGCGTATTATACCCTTGGTAATGTCTATTGGAAAAAAGGCAACAAGGCCAAAGCAAAAGAATATTATAAACTGTATCTGAAAAAATATCCCGGGGATGAAACGGCGCTTGAACGCATAAGGGAGTAGTATGAAAACAGGATGTTTTATTGCCTGTATGGTTTTGGTCATGATGACGGGGATTACCGCCTGTAATTCTGAACCTCAAAGTAAGAATACGGATCGAACTTCGGAGATTGCCGTGATCGAAAAAGTGATTCACAGCAACATAGGCTGGGCAAAAAATAAAGATCTCACACTTCTATACAGCACCATAGCCCAGGATACCGCCTATCTCGAAGTACAACCGGGTAATAAAGTAGTCAAAGGTATTGCTGATTTTAAAAAAGCGGAAGCTTTCTGGATGAGCCCCAACTTCAAGCCTGTTCGCTACGAAATAAGAGATTTGACAATAACTATTTCCGCATCGGGAGACGCAGCGTGGTGGTACTGTGTTTTAGATGATATCAATGAATGGAAAGGGCAGCCGGCCAATTGGGAGAATACCCGATGGACGGGAGTTCTGGAAAAACGGGAAGGAAAATGGCTGATCGTGCAAATGCATTTCTCGTTTGTTCAGGAATAAAACCTACTCAATGCTATCTGTGGCCATAGGATTTCGAACAGCCTCCCAACCTAGAATCAGTTTCTTTCGGGTAGTGCCCCATTGGTAATTCCCAAAATCACCCATTTTACGGATCACGCGGTGACACGGGATGAGAAATGCGACCGGGTTCTGTCCAACGGCATTACCCACGGCGCGGGAGGCCTTAGGTTCCCCGATACGATGCGCGATGTCCTGATACGTGACCGCTTTACCTTCCGGCACGGCCAACAAGGCTTCCCATACTTTGATCTGAAAATTCGTTCCGTATAAAAACACAT
>CAZHUW010000146.1:5462-8815 GCA_964535295.1 uncultured Bacteroidota bacterium | reverse complement strand
GTGAACACTCAGAAATCAGGAGACTTTTAATAAACAAGTAACTGAAAGAATAAAAAAACAGCTGGAGATTTACAGATGAGAAAAACATTCGTATCAGCGGTTCTTTTTTTATCACTCTTTACATTTCTTTTACACGCCCAAACGGATTCAAATTTAATCAATCCCGGTATTATCATCCGTGATATTAAAAATGATGGAAATTATTTAAAGCCGCTCGTTCTATTTGAGGAATCAAGGGAAGCATACTTAGTTTCAAAATTTAGAAATTCATATTTGAATTGGTCCACTTACGTTCAGACCTTTGTAGGGGAGCATGCGAAAGGACTTAAAGATATAGACAGCCTTCTTTCTAAGCTGGAAGATTACGTTCAGCCTGATTTAGATACGTTGCAGGCGGTCGATGCGCACGATTTCATTATTCAATCTTCAAAAAATTACCGTGCAGTTTTTTTTAATGAAGCCCATCATATGGCGAGCCAAAGGATTTTTATCTGGTCGTTTTTGAAAGAGTTTTATGACAACGGTTTCCGGTATTTAGCCAGCGAGATTTGCCCTTATGACGCGAGCTTGCAGGGCAGAAAATATCCGGAATTAGGTGATGGCTATATTTGTGAGCCTTGTTATGCGGATATGATTCGCACTGCGCTTGCGCTGGGTTATACGGTAATTCCGTACGAGGATACTACGGAAACCGCTTTTGACTTTAAGAAACGCGAAAAAACTCAGGCCAGGAATATTGCCGGCATATTTGAAAAGGACTCTAGCGCAAAAATCATTGTTCATGCAGGATACCAGCATATCGAGGAAAAAATTAACCAGTGGGGAACTGCCAATATGGCGTTTTGTTTCAAAGAACTAACCGGGATCGATCCGCTGACTATTAATCAAACGCGATTTATGGAACACGGAAGCCGGGAGCGTGAATTGACACTTTATAAGAGGGCACTAGATAAATTCGCGCCGGATAAACCTTGCGTGCTCGTTCGGCCCGACGGCGCAGCCTACGTTGAGCCTAATTATTTAGGCATTGTCGATATTGAGGTGATTCATCCGAGAACAAAATATATTCACGGCAAACCGGATTGGCTGATTGATGCAGGAAGAGAAATGGTGTTGATTCCGAAAGAATTTTATCTATCGAAAAGATATCCGCTATTGATTCAAGCAAAGTATGTTAATGAAAGTGAAAGGGCAGTGCCGATTGATCAAATTGTTGTTCGATCCGGTGAAGGGTCGTACGCTTTGGCATTACCCAAAGGAAGTTACGAAATTCGATTGATGAATGAAGAGGGAGTTGTTTTGAAGAAAATGTCTAAGACGGTCGAATAATTTGTGAGTTTGAATATTAATGCCGGAGATAAAATATGTGTTTACGGCTTTTATCTTTTATATTTATTGCAGCATCTTTTCAATTGTCGGGAATAGCTAGATCGCAATCTATTCGGGAATTAAAGCAGAAGGCCAACGAGGCTTACAATCAAAAAGAATTTGCCGAATGCGCGCAATACTACATCAAAGCGATTGATGCCGGGGACAATGATCCCAACGCATGGTATGGTGCGGCGTGCTGTTTTATGCTCGATGGTCTGCCTGAAAAAGCCATTGAATACCTGAAAATAGCGGCTCAAAAAGGCTTTCGTGATCCGGATTGGGTACAGAAAGATACAGATTTGATACCGCTCCATGAACACAATGAATGGAAGTTCATTACCAATAAGTTTAGAGCAAACAAGGAAACCTATTTAAGCCGCATAAATTCAGAACTGTTTGGTATCTTTGAACAAGACCAAGCCGATCGTAAACCTTCTCTCGATAAAATCGACATTAAAACTTTTCTACTGAGAGATTCAATCCGACTTGATCGTGTAACAAAAATATTGCAAACCGGCGGACTAAAAGCGGCCGACGACTATCTGCATGCTGCTTTTATTTTTCAACACGGAAGAGATTCGAATGCTCACAAAATGGCTTATGAACTGTCTTTAAAGGCCGTCGAACTTGGCTGCTCAAATTCAGTTGCGAAATGGCTCACGGCCGCATCCAAAGACCGTTACCTATTAAGCATTGGCCGGCCACAATGGTATGGTACGCAATTTCAAATTTCACAAAACGGCGTTTGGATTCTCAGGCCGATTGATTCAACGGCCGTTTCAGATTCCCAACGAATTGAACTCGGCGTCCCAACTATGTCTGAGACTTTAAAACAATTGAAAGAAAGAAATAAGGCCCTGAAATCGAAATGACGGCTCCTCGTTCCTTTTTAAAAAACAGGTTTTCTTGATTCTTGAGAGTAAAATTCTTACTTTTTTTTGAGCTTCCCTTCATTCAGACTCTATGGATATGACTTACAAGATCATTGTGCTAATGGCCGCAGGCCTTCTGTTAGTTCATGGGACTGCGGACGCTTCCTTTGACACCAAAAAAGGAGCGCGTCCGCTCGGCATGGGCGGAACGTTCGTCGCTGTGGCCAATACCGGCGATGCTTTATATTACAATCCGGCCGGCTTGTGGCAGCTTAATAATCCGTATGCGCAAACGTTTTATTCCGCGCCGTTTAATCTCAAAGAACTGGGAACGACCGTTTTTAATTTTACCTATCCGACGGCTAAGGGTAACGGGACGCTCAATTTCGAATCGTACGGATACGAAGTATACCGCGAAACCACGCTCGGCGCCGCTTACAGCGGGAGTTATAAAGATAAACTGCTTTACGGTTTTATCCTCAATTATAATCACTTGAATATTCAGGATGTCGGTTCCCGTTCCACTATAGGTCTGGATCTCGGCCTGATGTTCCGGCCTCAGGAAAAAGTGACCGTGGGTTTTGCGGCGCGAAATGTGAACCGGCCGGCCATTAAAGGCGATGAACTGCCGCAGACCTTCTCTATGGGTATCAGTTTGCGCATGATCGATCCGCTGATAATGAATGCGGACATACATAAAGACGTAAAATTTCCTGCCGATTTCCGTGTGGGCGCTGAATACACGTTCTTCGATAGATTATTCCTCCGCGCGGGTATGGCGACGGAACCCTCGCGTTTTTCCGCCGGATTAGGATTTGATTTCGGCAAAGGCGTTATTGACTATGCCATTTATTCACATACCGATCTCGGCGTCACGCACGCGGTCTCGGCGTCGTTTCACCTACATCGGCAGCCTCAACGCGTTTTGAAATCAAGCTACAAATAAATATCAGTCGGCGCTTCAGCAGCCATTCCTTTCAAAAAACATATTATGTTTCGAATACAAATTATCCTTGGTTTCTTATTTGTTTTTTCTTCCTACGCGCAGGAATTGCAGGATTCCGTTCAGATTCAATCCGTGTCCGGCGATACTCTTTTTGATGATACGGC
>CAZHUW010000146.1:0-5362 GCA_964535295.1 uncultured Bacteroidota bacterium | reverse complement strand
TACGACCTGACGTATCGTCAACGTTCCAAACGTAATATCGAAGCAAGCAGGGACTTTCGTGAAAACAAATTCGCAGGAAATATCTACCAGTTCTATCAGCGCCTCAACGTATCGTATTATCCGTTGATTAAAAAACCGGATGCGGAGATCAGAGTTGGCGTCGTAATGGAAAAGGATCCTGGTGAGAGTAAATTGAACGATCACCAGGTTGGTTTTATTGAACTGAAAAATTTCCCTTTTATCCGTAAGGCCGTCTTTGGGAACTATCAACTGGAATTCGGGCAGGCGCTTTCCCTCTGGAGCACTTCAGGCATGTCCAAAAGCAGCGAAACGATCGAATCGGTCAGGAAAAAAGGAAAAGGTATCAGCGCATTCAATTATGCGACGGAAAATGCGGGTTTTTTCGGCGTTGCGGCAGAAGTGGACTTAAGCAGTATGGCGTTATTAAAAAACTGGAACGTCACTGGTTTTTATTCCTATCAAAAACTTGATGCCTCTTTCAATGAGGGAGGCAGTGTGAACTCCATTCTGGTTGACGGCCTTCACCGAACAAGCAGCGAGATCGCGAACGGAAATTATTTACTTGAGACCGTGGAGGGAACCAATATTGACTACCGATTTGGTTCGTCTGCGGTTGGCGTAACATTCTATGCGCAGCAGTTCGACCGTCGATTCGTTCCCCGTGACAGCATTCGAAGTCTGTACGGATTCAACGGCCACGAGAACATGCTGATCAGCATGCATCACGACATATTCGTCGGAAATGTGAATTTTTTCGGTGAAGCAGCAAGAGACAAAGGGAATAATTACGCGTTCAATTCCGGAGTTCAGGGAGTCTTGCCTGGAACGGAATGGGTCATATTCTACAGACATTACGCTAAAGAATTTCAAAGCCTGCACGGATTTGCATTCGGCGATCAAAGCGGAAAAACGCAGAATGAGCAGGGTATATACGCCGGCTTAAAGTTCAAACCCCAACGCGGCACGACGATCCAGACGTATTACGATATATTCAGGTATCCCTGGAGAACGTACAACGTGCCAAAACCCGTGACGGGGGATGATTTCCTGGCACGGATTGAACATAAAGTCTGGCCGAGGCTGGAAATTCAACTTCAATTCAAGAATGAACGAAAGGACCGTTCGGTTGGCACTACGGACGTTTTGGGACGCGATATCACGGTGATCGAAAAGGAGATCACCCGAAGGATACGTTACCAGTGGGATGTGGTTATTTCACGCGAAGTGCGCCTGCGTTCGCGTGTCGAGCAATCCCGGTACCGCGTGGAGAATATTCCGGGTTCGTCCGAAAAGGGGATTCTTTTCTACGAAGACGTGAGGGCAGAACTGCAAAAAAATCTAACCCTCTACGGACGGCTGAGCTTTTTTGACACGCACAGTTTTTACACGGCGCTTTACGAGTACGAGAATGATGTGGATGGGGTGTTTTCCAACACGCCGTTTTCAGGAAAAGGGAAACGCTGGTACGTTTTGCTGAAATATGCCTGGAAGAAAAACATCAGCCTCGGAGCCAAATATTGGGAATTATACCGCGACGATCTGGCACAGATAGGTTCCGGCGGCGATGCCATCAAAGGCAATGTTTTGCGAAAAGTGACTTTCTCCCTTGATGTCCGTCTGTAAAACGGGAACGATCCGGTAGAAAGAATTGAATTCTTTAAATACTCAGTTTTTCCATATCTAATTATGGATAATTTAAGCCTTGCCACAAAGACACCAAGACACAAAGTTAAGCGAAGCGAAGATATGTATTTCTTTGTGATTCATTGTGTCTTAGTGACATAAAAATACGGATACAGAATAGTTACGAATTACGAATTTTTTTGATGAGAATAAGGATTTTATTTCTTAGTTTCGTCCTGCTTTAATATCAAATCATTATCTGGAAGAGATTCATTATGACGATGCGTTTTGCATTAGTACTGATCTTGGTCATGCAATGGGGTTGTTCTAAAAAGAGCACCACGACCGGGCCGGAGGGTCTGGAGCAGGAACGGCTGACGACACTGGCTTGTTATGACGGACAGCCGCGCATGTCGCCGGACGGCAAATTTGTCGCATACATTTCGACGCAGATGGGGGACCGGCATGTTTACATATGCAATCTAAATGACGGCAGTATCCACCCGTTGACGGCCAATGAAGGCGTGGACGAAGGCGCTCAATTCTCGCCGGATAATGAACTATTGGTCTTTTCATCATTGCTTGAAGGGCAGCGCGATCTGTGGATCATCAATAAACAGGAAGAATTGATCCAGGTTACCAAAACGGATCATGCGGATGAGTTCAGTCCGACCTGGTCCTCGGATGGGCGATGGATCTATTTTGTCAGGAGCGACAGTCATTTTGCCATTTGCAGAGTTAATGCCCAGAATTTCTCGGAAATAGTAACCGTGTATGAGGACGACTTTCCGATGGACAACCCCGCGCTGAGTCCGGTCGGAGATAAGATATTTTTTACGCGAACTGAAAACGGCCAGGCCGATATTTATTCGCTCGCACCCGACGGCAAAGATCTCAAGCCTTTTATCTCATCAAGTTTCAATGAAAAATATCCGTCAGTTTCACCGGACGGGAAATGGCTGACGTACGTCTCGGATGCCACCGGTTATTATGAAGTGTATGTTACGTCTACAAATAATTTCGGGCCGATCGCGGTCACGCGCTCATCAACGGATCATTTTTATCCAAGCTGGAGTTCTGACTCGCGGAAGATACTTTATGAATCCAGGCCTAATTGGGACATCAAGATCATCGATGCGGAAACGCAGAAGGATTCCGTTCTGGTCGATCATATTGCGGACGATACATCGCCGGTTTTTACTCCCGACGGGCAGAGCGTGATTTTCAGTTCGAACCGCTTGGGCAAAAAAGCGATCTTTGGATTGGATCTCAAAAACGGCAAATTGATGCAATTGACAAATGCCAAGCAGAACGATTTCGATCCGGATATTTCTCCCGACGGAAAAGACATGATATTCACTTCCGACCGGACGGGGAGTTTGAATATCTGGATAACCAAACTGGTTCTTGACTCCAACTCGGCACAAGCGCCATATCTTTTGGCGATCACCAATGATACGTGTGATTCTTATCAGGCTCAATATTCAAAACACGGCGATAAGATCGTGTATGTTTCTGAAAAAGGCGGCAGTCCGGATATATGGATCAAGGATTTGAAATCAAATGAGGCAAGACAATTCACTATTGACGAACGTAATGAATTCAATCCGTCATTCACGGATGACGATCAGACCGTTCTGTTCCAGTCCGACTGGGCTAAACGATGGAGTATTTGGAAGACGGCCTCGGAAGGCGGGCTTCCTTTGCCCGTGACGCGGGATAAATTGCCGTATGGAAAAGACGAAGAACCGGTCGCATCCCCGGCCCATCCGATCATTGCATTTACGCGAAGCTGGTATGACGATCGCGATGTCTGGATTATGACAAGTTCCGGCGGCGAAAAGACCACGCGCACGCTGACAAAAGACAACACCAACCAGGAAACGCATGGGCGCTGGTCGCCGGACGGGAAACGCGTCGTTTTTCAGGCAGGACACAATACCGACGTCTGGATGATCGATGTCTCTTCTTTGTTAAAGTGAATTTTCTAAACCACAAAGCGCTCAAAGAAAATATCACAAAGCTCACAAAGAGAAGAATATTTCTTTGTGAACTCTGTGTAAGCCTCTGCGGACTTTGTGGTTATAAATTGAGCACACAAACTCAGGAGAATATATGTCTGTGATCGGAACACCGGCTGAAAAATGGAATCCGGAAAAGTTTAAAAAGAATACCTCCTTCATGGATAAGCTGGTTGATCAGTTAAAAAATGAAGAGGATGCGCTGCGCCTTGGCGGAGGGCCGAAGAATATCGAGAAACAGCATCAGAAAAAACGCCTGACCGCGCGGGAACGTATTGCCAAACTGATCGACGAAAAAACGTATTTTATGGAACTCGGTATCTTCGCCGCGAATGGGATGTATGAAGACTTCGGCGGATGTCCCGCGGCAGGAAATATCATTGGCGTCGCGCTGATCCACGGGAAGGAAACGATGATCGTGGCGCACGACGCAACGGTCAAAGCGGGCGCGCATTTCGAAATGACGGTCAAAAAAACTCTGCGCGCGCAGGAGATCGCGATGAAGAATAATATCCCCATCGTGTATCTCGTGGATTCCGCCGGCGTATTCCTTCCTCTGCAGGATCAGGTATTTCCCGACGAGAATCATTTCGGCAGAATATTTTACAATAATGCGCGGATGAGCGCGATGGGCGTCACGCAGGTGGCGGCGGTAATGGGCCCGTGCGTGGCCGGCGGCGCGTATCTCCCGGTGATGTGCGATAAATTCATCATGGTCGAAGGCGCGAGCCTTTTCCTCGCCGGTCCGGCGCTGGTCAAAGCGGCCATCGGGCAGGTGATCGATCAGGAAACACTCGGCGGCGCGCACACGCATAACGCGATCAGCGGTACGGCCGATTATCATGAACCGAACGACGAAGCCGCACTCGAACGTATCCGTGACATTCTCAGTAAGGTGAGCCATAAACCGCAGGCGTCATTCAATAAGATCGCGCCGGAGGAACCGCTGTTCTCACCGGAGGAAATTCACGGGGTGATCCCGGAAGGGCTTGGTCAATATGATATGCGCGAGATCATATCGCGGATCGTGGACCGGTCGGAATTTGACGAATATAAATCTACGTTCGGTAAGACCGTGGTCACCGGAACGGCGCGCATCGGCGGCTATGCGATCGGGATCGTCGCCAATCAAAAAACCATTCAGCGTACGGCCAAGGGCGAAATGCAGATGGGCGGCGTGATGTACAACGAGGCCGCCGATAAAGCGGCGCGGTTCGTGATGAACTGCAACCAGGACGGCATTCCGCTTTTATTTCTGCACGATGTGAATGGTTTCATGGTCGGCCGCGACGCGGAACATGCGGGCATTGCCAAGGACGGCGCCAAAATGGTCAACGCCGTCGCCAATTCCGTCGTGCCTAAGATCACCATAGTCATCGGCGGGAGCTACGGCGCAGGCAATTATGCCATGTGCGGGAAAGCGTACGATCCGAGATTTATTTTTGCATGGCCGACGGCGAATATCTCCGTCATGGGTGGCAGTCAGGCGGCGTCCACGATAACAGAGATCCGCCTTGCCGGGAAACAGGTGAGCGAAGAAGAGAAGAAAAAAGTCTACGAAGAGATCAAATCCAATTACGAGAAACAGGGCAACCCGCGGTACGCGGCCGCGCGCTTGTGGGTGGACGGGATCATTTATCCCAAAGAAACGCGCGAGGTTCTCATCCGCTGTCTCGACACAGCGATGAATAATCCCA
>CAZHUW010000145.1:0-8872 GCA_964535295.1 uncultured Bacteroidota bacterium | reverse complement strand
CGTCCGCCGCAGGCTTGTAGGCGGCAAAAAAAAGCTGTACCTGGAAACGTACGGCTGTCAGATGAATGTGTACGATTCAGAACTCGTAGCCAGTATTATGAAAGGCATGGAGTACGATCTTGTCGATAGTTACGAGGATGCCGACGCGATCTTCATGAATACCTGCGCGATCAGAGAAAATGCGGAACAGCGCGTGTGGGGCCAGCTGACGCGTTTCAAAAAACTCAAAGAACAAAAACCCGATCTCATCATCGGCGTGCTCGGCTGCATGGCCAAACATCTCGAAGAAGAGATCCACGAGAAACGCCCGTATGTTGATGTGGTACTGGGTCCGGATTCGTACAAAAAACTTCCAGAACTGATCCGCAGAGAACCTGCAAAAAACATAACTACGTCCATTCCAAATATCCGCGATCTTAATAACGATTTTAGCCTTAGCGAATTCACCGATTTCAAATTCCAGATCGATACAAGGCTGTCGCGAACTGAAGTCTACGAAGATATCGCGCCGGCGCGGTTTACGAAATTCACCGCATGGATCGCCATCATGCGAGGCTGCGATAATTTCTGCACTTTTTGCGTGGTGCCGTACACGCGCGGGCGGGAACGGAGCCGCAGCGTAGGCAGTGTGGTCGATGAAGCCAGAAAAGCCGTAGATCAAGGGTATTCTGAGATCTGCCTGCTGGGTCAAAACGTCAATTCATACAAGGACAACGGTAGCGATTTTGCCGTTCTGATGGAGAAGGTCAGTGATATTATAGGCGTTCGAAGAATTCGTTTCACTTCGCCGCACCCGAAGGATTTTCCTGAGAAATTATTGCACCTCATTGCTGAGCGCGATAATATCTGCAAACACCTGCACATGCCCGTACAGTCAGGCTCCGACCGCATAATGAACCTGATGAACCGCACTTACACGCGGGATGAATATTTTAAACTGATCGACACGGCCCGAAGCATCATTCCCGACGTGGCGTTAACGACCGATGTGATCACAGGATTTCCTACGGAGAACGATCGCGACCATGAAGACACAATGGATCTTTTCAGGCAGATTCAGTTCGACGCCGCCTTTACATTCAAATATTCTCCGCGCATTGGTACTAAAGCGTATTCCATGCCGGATGATGTTTCTGAAGAGATAAAATCGCGCCGATTACAAGAGATCATGGATCTGCAAAGACAGATCGGCGAACAAAAGATCCGGTCGGAGATCGGGAAGACCCGGGAAGTTCTCGTAGAGGACGTGAGTCGTAAATCCGAAGATCATTTTTTTGCAAAAACTGGAAAATCCCAGACGGTCATCATTCCGCGCGGCCACTTTAAACAAGGCGATTATGTCGAAGTGAGAATAACGAGAACCGAAGGATATACGTTATTTGGTGAATTAGTGTAGCCTTGTCAAACCTATCTTTTCTTCATTACCATGCTCAAATTGCTAGCCGATAAAATTGCTCAGTCCGAAAATGTTCAAGCCGCGGCCGGACTTCTTCGGTCCGGTTCCAATGTTTCCTGCGAGGGACTGATTGGTTCCTCGGATGCCGTCGTCACTTTCCTATTAATAAAAGACCTTCGTTTTAAACAAAGCCTCATCGTCACGTCCGACGCAAATGGTTACGCGAATGTACTGGATGACCTGACGGCATTAAGTTCTACCACGGACGAGAGATTGCCTCAGATTCTTTGTTATCCTGAAGAAGATGTATTGCCATACGATGAAAAAGAACCGACACTGTCGATCGGCAGCCTTCGCCAGGAATGCATTGAGAAACTGCTCGAAAAAGAACCCTGCATCGTCATCACCACTATACGGGCTCTGTCTAAAAAAATTCCGCATCCGGAAAAATTATCGTCATACCGGATGGAATTGACAAAAAATATGTCTTTCCAATTCCAATATCTGACCGAACTGCTTGCCGAACTGGGATTTGAAAAGCAGGACGTGGTGGATCAGGTTGGAAAATTCGCCATACGCGGCGGTATCGTTGATATTTATGCGTATTCGATGGAGAATCCGGTCCGTATCGAATTTTTCGGTGATGAGATAGAATCGATACGTGAATTCGATGTGATGACCCAGCGGTCGGTCAGGCAATTGGATAAAGTGGTTCTTTTTCCTAAAAACGACGCCCGCAGTGAGGCTCTAAAAGACGGCAGCCTTTTGAATTATATGGATCCATCGGCTTTGGTGTTCGAATTTGAGCCCGATATGACGCAGGCAGCCTCGGAAAAATTTCAAATTGAAATAAAAGAATATCATGACAAGAAATCGGCGAAACAGATACCCGTTGCGCTACCGGGTGAAATATATTTTGCGACTAGTGAGGTCAAAGAGGGTATCTCAAAATTCCGGCAGATTCACTTCTGCCGATTATCAAAAAGGCAATTTAATACTGTTCCCTTTCGCACCCGTGGGATAGATTCTTTTAACGGACATTTGAATTTGCTCCGTGAAAAAATCACGGCTATCCACGATCAGTATCGCGTATTCATTTTATGCGGGAATCCCGGTCAGGTCGAGCGGCTGGACGATCTGCTGGATTCGGAGGAACTGCATTCCGGCACAGATTATGTAATCGGCGCAGGAGAGCTGCATGAAGGGTTTTACGATGACGATAACGGCGTGGCGGTTTTCACGGATCATCAGATATTTGGGCGCGTCAAGCGTCCTCGGGTGTACCGGAAATTCAAAAGTGCGCAGGCCCTTCGCCATATTCATTCGCTTAAACCAGGCGATTATGTGGTTCACGTGGATTACGGAATTGCTAAGTATGCCGGTCTCGAAAAAGTTACCAGCGGCGAACATACGGAAGAGTGTTTGAAATTATTATATCAGAACGGCGATAAACTGTATGTGCCGCTGGAGCACTTCATGCGCGTTCAGAAATTTTCTGCTGAAGAAGGCGCCGAACCGAGACTGAATAAATTAGGTTCCGCCGATTGGGAACGACTCAAATTCCGTACCAAGAAAAGCATTAAAGACATTGCGCAAGATCTCATTAAACTTTATGCAGAACGAAAGTCTAAGAAAGGATTCGCATTTTCGCCGGATTCTGACCTCCAGTATGAATTGGAAGCCTCATTTGAATTTGAAGACACGCCGGATCAGGCCACCGTTACCGCCGAGGTCAAGAAAGATATGGAAGAAGAAACGCCGATGGACCGTTTGGTATGCGGCGACGTAGGCTACGGCAAAACGGAGATAGCGGTGCGGGCGGCATTTAAGGCCATTCAGGACAGCAAGCAGGCTGCGATATTGGTTCCTACAACCATTCTCGCGGAACAGCATTTCGAAACTTTTTCGGCCCGAATGAAAGAGTTTCCTGCACGCGTCGATGTAATCTCAAGATTCAAATCCGCCAAAGAACAAAAAGCGATCCTTGAGAAAGTCAAATCCGGTCAATTGGATATCCTTATCGGGACGCACCGACTGCTCTCGAAAGATGTAGAATTTAAAGACCTCGGCCTGCTCATCATCGATGAGGAACAGCGGTTTGGGGTGGTACATAAAGAACGGTTACGTCAAATGAAATCGACCGTACATACATTGACATTGACCGCAACGCCGATCCCGCGTACGCTGCATTTCTCGCTGATGGGGGGAAGGGATCTTTCGGTGATCAATACTCCGCCGCAGGACAGACTGCCCATCAAAACGGAGATCACGCAATTTGACGAGGACCTGATCCACGATGCCATCATGCAGGAGATCGACCGCGGCGGACAGGTGTATTACGTACATAACCGTATTCAAAGCATCGACCAGGTGGCCGACACGCTCCAGCAGATCGTTCCCAAAGCGCGGCTGGCGATCGTTCACGGCCAGATGCCCCCGAAAAAAGTCGAAGACGTCGTACACGCTTTCATGCAAAAAAAGTTTGATGTGCTGATCGCTACATCGATCATTGAGAATGGCATTGATATTCCAAACGTGAATACGATCATCATTGACCATGCGCATCAGTTTGGTTTATCTCAGCTTTACCAATTACGCGGCCGCGTGGGACGTTCTAACAAACAGGCGTATTGTTATCTCCTGACAATGTCGTATGAGACCATGGCCACGGATGCTTTGCGAAGACTGCAGGCGATCGAAGAATTTACCGAACTCGGCTCCGGATTCCTCATCGCTATGCGCGATCTTGAGATTCGCGGCGCAGGAAACCTGCTGGGATCGGAACAAAGCGGCTATATGAACGCGGTAGGGTATGAATTGTATTGCCAGATCGTTGAAGAAGCGGTTCTCGAAACGAAAAAAGAACTTCAGCCTTCGGCAGAACCGGCACCGGAAATGAAAGTAACAGGAAAAGCTCTGAATACGCATGTGGACGTTTTTTGCGATACGTATATTCCGGATCATTACGTTAATGTGCAGTCGGAAAGGGTTCGCATTTATAAAGAATTGTCCGATATCCGATCTATTACAAAGCTCGATGAAATCAATACAGAACTCACTGATCGCTTCGGTCTCATGCCCGATGAGGTACAAAATCTTCTGATGAGCCTCAAAATTAAGTTTTACGCATCCGAGTTTGGATTCGAACGGGTGAACGTTGATGAGAATAAATTCGTCCTTCGGATCGATCCCGAAATGGTCAAAGATCGCTCCAAGACAGAAATCCTCAAAAGAAAAATGGGGCTCGTTCTGTCGTCAACCGATAACATCAGATTATTTCAGGAGAAAGACAATCTCGATATACGGATCGGCTTTCCATGGTATGATGTTCAGAAAAACAAAAAACGGTCGTGGAACGAGGCGGTGACCGATATTCAGATACTTGAGAATGTCGCGGAATCTATCCGCGGCATGTGCGGTGATAAAAAGCTTTCCAATAACGAAAACAATTATATATTAAAAGGTGTTTAATTTTACGAAGGAGACTTATGGATAAATTGAAAATGGCAGTCGCTTTTCTACTTTTGATTGCACAGTTTGGGTGCTCAAAGAAGGACGAGCCGGATAAATATTCGGATGTTTTGGCCGTTGTTGGCAACGACACGATTTCTGCGCAAATTTTTAAAAGGTATCTGGCTCGTGATGCCAAAACAGGAATTGAATTTCAGCAATTGCAGACATTACAAAAAAAATTAACAGAATATGTTAACACCCGAATTATTGCGGCGTACGGTTACGAAAATCATTTGAATGACTCTCCGGAGATTGTTTTTCAAGTTCGTACAAAACAGGACGAATACTTTTATCAGAAATATATCAAAGATCATGTCCTTATGAATTTGATCAGCGAAAATGAGACGCGAGATTATTATGAGAAACTTAAGACGGAAGTCCGTGCCAAACAGATACTCATAAAATACGTTCATGAAAAAGAAATAACGGTTATTGATAAATCAAAACGAAATTTATTCCGCCCGGACGCAAAAAAACTAGCTGATTCATTATATACTGAGTTGTCAAAGGATCCGTCTAAGTTTTCAAGTTTTGCTGAAATGTTCTCAGATGACGTCAATAGTAAATTTCTTGATGGTGATATTGGTTTCATTCGGATCGGCGAGACCGATCCGGAGTTTGAAAAAGTGGTTTATTCGTTAAAATCAGGAGCAATATCCAAGCCCGTTGAAACAGATAAAGGCTTCCATATTCTTATCGCCTCCGAAAGGCGGTCTGCGGGAAATTTAAAGCCTTATGCGGATGCCAGAGACGGCATTCGCGATATGATGGTTCCGATTATTGCAAACGATAGAAAGCAACAAATTTTAGAAAAATTGGCCGCCTTGAATGACAGCGTTTTGAAAGCCAGTGTCTTTGCAGTGAATAAGGAAAATATTGATTTGTTTTTGAAACGGTATCGGTCGATAGCTAAGTCTGAAGAAATCATTACCTCATTCGATAATGATGAATTAACTCTTGCTCTTGCCTCTTATGAGAATGGGCAGATTCAGATTCTTGAATTGGCATTAGCAATGAAAGAAAACGCAACAAAGATCAAGATGAATGAGCATTTGATACAAAAGGGGCTCTCTTCAGTTGCTGCAAAGCGTATTGTTGCAGATATAGCCCGTAGAAGCGGTTATTTGCTACAAGAAGAAGAAAAGAATGTACTAAAGAATGTGGAAGAAAAGATGATGTGGGACCGAAGTATGAAAATGTTATACGAGAACGTTTCAGCATCAGAAGAAGATATAAAAAAATATTTTGAATCTAATAAAGAAAGGTACCGTGAACCAACTTTACTTGATATTCAGGAGATTTCAGCAAAAGACTTGACAAAATTAAATACTTTGGCCGATGTGATCCGCACAGGTGGGGATTTTGATAGTGTTTTCACTGCGGCATCAATGATGGAAGGTTTAAAAACATCGCGGACGGGTCTTGTGCCGTATAACGCAAGGGATTATATGATGGCAAATGCGTCAACGATGCAACCGGGTGAAAATTCTGAGCCATTTCAAAACATCCACGGGGGTTTTTCCATGATCAAACTTGTCACCAAGAAAACAGGATCATATTTATCGTTTGAATCCGTTAAAGAAAAGGTCATTATGGACTGTCTAAATTTTCGCCGGCAAATTAGTTACAACGAATGGATTGCAAATCTTTCGGCTCAATACAAAGTACAAATTTTTCCTGACCGTCTCAAAAACGTTTTTGACATTAAGCTGAAGTAGCGGTCATGCATTACGGCCATATCATCCGTAATTTTCTAAGTCGTAATTTATTGATCATCCTTGTGTCTTTACCGGCTTTCGGTCAGGAAAAGAATGATGTTTTCGTCGATAATATAAGACGCCATTTCTATAATTCTGAATATGACAGTGTTGTGTCCCATTATACTCGCGGCATCATGCCTGCACTCGGACCAGACAGTGCGACTGCAGTGTTACATCTCGTTGCAAAGAGTTTTTATTATGTCGGACAAAACAGGGCATCGATAGACCTTTGCCGGAAAATTCTTCAGAACCCGCCGCGTGATATTCCTGACCTTGTACGCATATATTGCACGTATGCAGAAGTTTTAATTGAATCCGCTGGTTATGATTCCGCGTCATTACAACTTGCCTTAGCAGACAGTCTGCTCGCCGGATCCGATTCGCCGGAGCTGAACGCAATGACGTTAAATATTCACGGTATGCTACACATGCGGACATCCAATCAAGCAATGGCGTTTGACTATTTTGAACGCGCCTTGCAATTAGCGCGCAGGTCGGATGATGCCAGGCTAGTTGCGTTTGTTCTTACCAACATGGGATCGCTTCAATATCAACTGGGGAATTATGACCGGACTTTGCGGATTTATCAGGATGTACTGGAGATCGACTTGCGAAGAGCGGATACGAAGGATCTGGCAGTCGATTATCATAATATCGGTACCGTGTATTACGATCTCAATAACCTGCAAAAAAGTATCGAATTTCTTGATCTTGCCAAAGAATCTTTCTCTGCTTTAAGGGATTCTGCCGGCATTAGTCTTGTATTAGGCAATCTCAGCCGGGTTTACATTGATATGGGGAAATACCATTTGGCAGCGCGTTCTCTTGATGAGGCCATGCTTATCGCGCGCCTTATCGGCGACCGGGTCGGTGAAGCGGAATGGGAATATGCACTAGCTTTGATCGACTACAAATCGGGAAATTATATCGCTGCATGCGAAGGATTTCAAAATGTGGCCGAACAATTCAAGGAATTGAAAAGTACGGCAAATTACGGGCTGACGCTGATTGAAATGGGGAAATGTAAGCAAAAACTAAACGATCAAACCGCCGCCAAAACGCTTTTTATAAACGCTTCGGAAGTTCTAATGTCCGACGAGGGGCGGCATGAATTGTGGCGTGCGCATTACCAACTTGCCAATATATTTGCAGCTGAAGAAAATGTAGAGCGGGCCGACTCATTATTTTTATCATCCATAAGGCGGATAGAGGGCTCCCGTGATGATCTGAGCAGCGAGTTAACGACGTATTTCATCGAAGAAGAACGCTTGGAAGTATACCGTACATATGTCTATTTTCTGTTGCAGCAGAGACGGGAAACGGACGCATTCGAGTATTTTGAAAAAGCAAAAGCACGGAATCTTTCGGATATCTTGCATTCCGAAAAAGATGGAACGTATGAGGTATCGGAAGATAGTTCGTGGGCAATTGAGTATTTTCTGCATCCTGGAGGATCCTATGTCTTTGTAATTTCACCAACCCGCATCACGGCGATACCTGTTGGCCGACGGGATAGAATCAATAGATTCGTTAGGGAATATTTATCTCAGATCAAACAACCTAAAACAAGTAAAGAAATTCATTCTATATTATCACACCGTCTTTTTCAGGAAATTTGGGAACCGATAGAAAATACAGTTTCTCTTCCTACGCGTTTGACAATCATTCCGGACGAATCGCTTTATTATCTCCCGTTCGAGAGTTTGTCTGACCGGAAAGAGTTTCTGGTTGAAAAACATGAGATTATGTATGCGCCATCTGTAAAGATCGCGCGCACTTTGGGATTTGGTGAAAAAAATAAAAATGGAGACCGCATTTCGGTTATATCGCGCTCCCGATATTCAGGTCGCAAACAAAACGGACTAAAAATACCGGACTTGTCTTATGTAGAAGCCGAAACCGGATATATGCGGGACTTGTTTCGCGGAAGGGTATCGGTCTTTATGAACAACGAGATTACGGAAAAGACCTTGTCGGATACTGCGGTCACTAACTCGAAGATCGTTCACTTTGCTGCCCACGGAATCAACGATATTGAAAGTCCATCACGGTCGTCGATTTTATTGTTCGAACCAGACAGTATATCGGATGGCAATCTCACTGCGGGCGATATCCAAAATTTAAATTTTGATGGCCAGTTGATCGTTCTTTCTGCATGCGAAACCTCATTGGGCAAACTTCTGACAGGTGAAGGTATGCTTGG
>CAZHUW010000144.1:0-8878 GCA_964535295.1 uncultured Bacteroidota bacterium | reverse complement strand
GAAGAAAAATCGCAGATCGCTCACGGGGAAACCGTTCGTGAAACGGCCAATATGATCTCGTTCCTTGCGGAAGTCATCGGAATTCGGGATGATATGTTCCTCGGCGAGGGGAATAAATATATGCGCGAATTCGGGAACGCCGTCCAGGAAGGTTATGACCAAGGCATTCTTCATCAACGCCCGAGCGTCATCAATCTGCAATGCGACATCGATCATCCGACACAGGCGCTGGCCGATCTGATGCAGTTGAAGAACACATTCGGGTCGCTTGAAAATCTGCGGGGAAAGAAGATCGCGATGACCTGGGCTTATTCGCCGAGTTACGGGAAGCCGCTTTCCGTTCCGCAAGGGGTCATCGGATTGATGTCGCGGTTTGGAATGGAAGTGTCGCTCGCGTTCCCCGAAGGCTACGGCTTGATTCCGGATGTGATCGAGCAGACGAAGAAACAATCGGCGCAGTCCGGCGGAAAATTTGAGATCGTCAATAGTATGGACGCCGCATTCAAAGATGCGGACATTGTTTACCCGAAATCATGGGCGCCGTTCCATGTCATGCAGCGAAGAACGGTTCTGCTGAATAACAACGACAAACCCGGGCTGAAAGAGCTTGAAAAAGAATGCCTGGCGAACAATGCGAAATTCAAAAACTGGGAGTGCGACGAACAAAAAATGAAATTGACGAAACAGGGAAAAGCTTTGTATATGCATTGCCTGCCGGCGGATATTTCCGGCGTGAGTTGCGCCGAAGGCGAAGTGTCGAAAGATGTTTTTGAGAAATATCGTCTTGCAACCTATGCAGAAGCAGGTTACAAGCCGTTTGTGATAGCGGCGATGATGTTTTTAACCCGTATGCAAAGTCCTGTAGAAAAAATAAAACAATTGCTGGAAAAAGACACAAGGAGAAAGTAAATCGTCTGAAAAAGACAGCCACAAAGGCACTAAGGCGCAAAGATTTTTGTTTATTGAAATATGATATTTTTCACTCTTTGTGACTTTGTGTCTTCGTGGCGAAATAAATTGGAGAAATAATGTCGAAGATAATTAAAAAAATCGATCAATCGGTTGTAAAGAAAACGGCGGCCCGGTGTAAAAAACACGGCATCACCATTCCGACCTTTGCCCAAATGCGGGATCCGGATTCGATCCCTGATTCGATAAAGAAAAAACTTCCGTCCATCGGGTTGTGGGATATTAATCCGTTGAATCTGTATCGTATCACGTGGAAAAACGATATCAAAAGCGGCGGATTCGGAGGCGTAAATTATTTTGAAATTCCAAAGGCCATAACCGGTGTGAATGCGCGCATTATCGGTATTGTAGGGAAATATTTTCCAACCGGCGCGCATAAAGTCGGCGCGGCCTTCGGGTGCCTGGTTCCGCGATTGGTGAGCGGGGAGTTTGACCCGGAAAAACACAAGGCGGTCTGGCCATCTACGGGAAATTATTGCCGTGGCGGCGCCTTCGATTGCCGTTTGCTGGATTGTACGCCGATCGCCATTCTTCCGGAAGGCATGTCGAAAGAACGTTTTGCCTGGCTGAAGGAAATAGGCGCGGAAGTGATTGCCACACCCGGAACGGAATCGAACGTAAAAGAAATTTACGACAAATGTTGGGAGTTGAAGAAAGATCCGCTGAATATTATCTTTAATCAGTTTGACGAATTCGGTAATCCGATCTGGCATTATAATGTGACCGGCCCTGCGCTGGAAGAAGCATTTCGTGCGCTCGCATTGAAGAACGGGAATGCCGCTGCTTATATCTCGGCAACCGGCTCTGCCGGAACGATCGGCGCCGGTGATTATCTCAAGAAGCTTCATCCAAATCTTAAGATCGTAGCGAGTGAAGCGCTGCAATGTCCAACTCTGTTAATGAACGGATTTGGTGAACATCGAATCGAAGGGATCGGAGATAAGCACATTCCGTGGGTACATAACGTACGGAACACCGATGCCGTTTCCGCTATTGACGATGAGGATTGTATGCGAGTGCTTCGTCTGTTCAATGAAACCGAAGGACAAAAATATTTGAAATCACTGGGCGTGACCGATAGTGAATTGGAAAATTTAAAATTGATGGGAATATCCAGTATCTCGAATATGCTTTCGGCTATCAAGACGGCAAAATATTTTGAATTCAATTCGAACGATGTGGCTCTGACGATCTTCACGGACGGGGCCGATATGTATCATTCCCGCGTGGAAGAATTGCGGCACGAACGGGGAAACTACACAACCCTTGATGCGGCGAAGGATCATGCCGCGCCGTTGATGCATCAAAGTATCGATTATTACAAAGAACTTTCTTATTACGACAAAAAAACCATTCATAACCTGAAGTATTTTACATGGGTTGAGCAGCAGGGAAAATCGTCTGAAGAATTGCGGGAACAATGGGAACCGGAATATTGGCGTGCGTTGTTTGAAGATGAAGTGGCTCAGTTCGATAAATTAATTACAGAATTTAATGCGGTGATGTAATTGCCAAAGATTCACAGAGATTTGACAACTAACATATTTTGTGAATAAGTACCCGTGGCGACAATTCATTACTAAAAAAAATAACATTTGTTCGATTTGTGAATCTGTGGCATTGTGTTTTACAAAACAATAAGGACGAAGAAGCATGTTAAAAAAGATCTACGACGAAGCAAAAAAGAATGAACGAGCAGTAGCAGGATTTCTCCGTGACCTGATCGCCATCAAATCGATGAGTTCACAGGAAGCTAATGTCATTGCCCGCGTGAAGCAGGAAATGGAAAAATGCCGATACGATGAAATTACGATCGATCCGATGGGGAATATTATCGGGCGCATCGGGCACGGAAAACATGTGATCGCGCTCGACGCGCATGTAGACACCGTCGATGTCGGTAATCCTGAGAATTGGAAAGTTGATCCATTCAAAGGCGATGAGAAAGACGGCATCATATACGGCCGCGGCGCATGTGACATGAAGGGCGCTCTGGCTTCTATTGTCTACGGCGGAAAGATCATTAAAGACCTGGGGCTTGAAGACGACTATACGTTGTACGTTGTAGGCAGCGTGCAGGAAGAGGATTGCGACGGACTTTGCTGGCAGTACATTATTAAAGAAGATAAAATCCGTCCTGAGATCGTTGTGATCACAGAGCCGACCAACCTTGCCGTGTACCGCGGACACCGCGGAAGAATGGAGATCGAAGTTCGCACCAAAGGAATATCCTGCCACGGTTCAGCACCCGAACGCGGTGTGAATGCCGTTTATAAAATGGCGCCGATCGTTCTGGATATCGAAAAGCTAAATGAACGTCTCGGCGGTGAACCTTTCCTTGGGAAAGGAACTGTGACAATTGCAGAGTTCCGTTCGACATCGCCGTCGCTTTGTGCGGTTGCAGACTCGGCGGCCATTCATCTCGACCGCCGACTTGCGGCGACGGACACTTTGGAATCAGCCGTAAAAGAAATTCAAGATCTGCCAAGTGTAAAAGCGGCGAGTGCTGAAGTTGTGGTGCTTGACTATGCCGTTCCGAGTTGGAAAGGGTTGACCTACCCGACGAAAAAATATTACCCTACCTGGCTCCTGCCGGAAGATCATCCGGCGCTTCATACGGGTGTTAAAACATTCGAAGGATTGTTTGGCGAAAAGCCGCAGGTGAGCCGGTGGGTATTTAGTACGAACGGCGTTGCCGTTATGGGCATGCACGGTATTCCGTGTATCGGGTTCGGGCCGGGGAATGAAGTTTACGCGCACATGGCGACCGAACATATTCCCGTCGAACATTTGGTGAAAGCGTCGGCGTGGTATGCTGCATTTCCGAAGATGTACCTCAAGGAGGTACAAAAATAATCTCATTGTTGTAAATCTTAGCTATGGCCTGTTTAGTTTAATGAATGGCGCTAAACAAAAAACAAGCGATTTCTAAGTTCATTTTTGCGAATAGCTATACGATTTTCAACTCTCTGAAACCTCTAAGGACAGGTTTCATCGGATACTTTGTGTTACAGAATTTACCTCTTTTTATTGTTTGAAGCGCGTTTTCACTTTTTTATTATTTAATTCTTGTTATATATTTTTCATTGTTTCTACGCTCAGAGTCAAGAGTTATGGTTATGGTAAGTAACGGATCTCCGTTCGGAGCCGGTTCATCGCAAGTGTGTCCGTTACCGCTCGATTACTCAAGACGAGATCCGGTATATTTTGCAGAACGCATTAAGAGTTGTATATGGTAAGGATTAAGTAATGAGCAGAATAGCGGCGCAATTGGCCATTGAAGATACGAATCTCCACCGCTCGTTTTCAGCGGAAACGGAGCTTCAGATCTTTTCGTTGCTCAATAAGGCCAATGAGGATTTTATTCAAAATTATCCCGGCGATCCGGGGCAACGACAGCCGGTTCATACGTTTTATGGCGGGGCGCATTTATTCAAATCCGATACGATAATAAAATTAAGTAAATTCGCATTGGGTGCCATGCAATCGTACGCTTCTGATTTTACGGAATTCGCAAAGGCTATTGGGATAAAGGGTTGTGAAAATCTGCCTTCTTCAAAAAAACAAATAGAGACTCTCAGAAAAAGATTGCAGAAGCAAACATTCCAAGTTGAAAACAAAAACAAAGCCGCTTGGCTCGCCTTTACCGTGTATAACCGTGTTCTTGAAAAACTGACGCATGAGCCGATCGAAGATTATCGCATTGATTTTGAGGACGGGTTCGGGTATCGAACGGATGCAGAGGAAGATCATGAAGCTATGCGTACCGCTTTTGAAACGGCCCGGGCAATGGAGCAGCCCATGATGCCGCCGAATTTTGGAATTCGTATCAAATCGTTTTCAGAGGAATTAAAAAAACGCGCCGTTCGTACCCTGGATATTTATTTGACCGCTTTGTGTGAGAAGACAGGGAACCGGGTTCCGGAGAATTTTGTCGTGACGCTCCCGAAAGTTGTAATGGTTGAGCAAGTAACCGCTTTGGTTCAATTGCTAATTGAGTTTGAACGGCAACGTCATTTACAGGCCGGATCGTTGAAATTGGAAATCATGATGGAGTCTCCGCAGGTCATTTTCGGCAAAACCGGTACATCGCTGCTTTTGGATCTTGTGAAAACCGGTGAAGGACGTTGTGTGGCGGTTCATTTTGGCCCGTATGATTATACGACCGGTTTGGGCATTTCTTCGCAATTTCAAACGCCGGATCATGCAGCCTGCGATTTCGCACGTCACGTAATGCAGGTTTCTCTTGCAGGTACGGGCATACGTCTTTCGGATGGAGCGAATCATACGATACCGGCCGGTCCGCATCGCGAAACCGGTAAACCGCTTACGGCCAAACAAAAAAAGGAAAACCGGGAAGCGGTCCATCGCGTCTGGAAGGATTATTTCCGACAGATACAACGGTCGTTGGCTCATGGATTCTGTCAAAGTTGGGACCTGCACCCGGCCCATCTGCCGGTCCGCTACGCGTCGGTTTATGCTTTCTTTCTTGAGGGATTGGAACCGGCTTCCTTCCGTATGCAGTCGGTCATCGAAAAAGGTAATCAGGCTGCATTAAGCGGGCAGATGTTTGATGATGCGGCAAGCGGACAAGGGTTATTGAATTATTTTCTGCGTGCATTCAACTGCGGTGCCATTACGGCAGACGATGTGCGACGTGTCGGCCTGACGACGGATGAAATAAAATCAAAATCATTTTCAGCGATCCTGAATCAAAGAAGATCGGGGAAAAAGCCATGACGGCAACTTTTCAAGAAAAAGATATTGAGCTCATCCTGTCGGCTTTGAAATTCTCAGCGGAAAAACATCGCAACCAGCGCCGAAAGGATGCCGAGGCTTCGCCGTATATTAACCATCCCATTCAGGTGGCGGAACTTTTATGGAATGTTGGAGGCGTTCGGGATATCGTGATCATTTTAGGCGCACTTCTGCACGACACGATCGAAGATACGCAGACGAGCCCGGAAGAGATTGAGCAACTGTTCGGGAAAGAAGTCCTTGAACTTGTTCTGGAGGTTACGGACGATAAAAGGTTATCCAAAACCGAACGTAAGCGGCTCCAGATCGTACAGGCGCCGCACCGGAGCGTGCGGGCCAAGCAGCTCAAAATTTGCGACAAGATATGCAACGTACGCGACGTCACCAATGCGCCGCCCAAAGGATGGCCGTTCGAGAGACGGTGGGAATATCTCGATTGGACGGAAAACGTTATCAGCGGCGTTCGTGGAACCAACAAAACATTGGAAGATCTGTATGACGCGGTGTTGACGGAAGGCCGCAAGAAGTTAACGGAAGAACAAAACCAGTCTAAACCGGGAAGCTGACGACATGAAAAAATATTACGCATACATCATTATCCTGCCTTTGTTATTTCCGGCGTTGGTGTATTCACAAAAATATTCATTCAGGATATACACGGCCGCAGACGGATTTCCTCCTTTTGCCGCAGAACGTATACTGCAGGACAGGCTTGGAAATCTCTGGTTTACGACGGCCGGCGGCGTTGCGCTGTATAACGGAAAAGAATTCCGTACATTCACCACGGAAGAGGGGTTGCCGGATAATGCGACGCGCGCGATGTGTGAAGATTCTTACGGGCATATATGGGTGGGCACTCTTTCCGGAGGCGTGGTGAAATTCATGCGCAACGGATTCGGCGATTACGATCTTCATGTATTCGGTATCAGTGACGGTCTTAGTGACAAAGCGATCGTGTCTTTAGAGGCCGGCGAACAAGGCGAAGTCTGGCTGGGAACGAAAAAAGGCGTTACAAAAATACAATCGGACAGCGTTTCGCAGAACATTCATATTGAAAAATCGCTGACCGGGCAAAGTATCGATCAGATCTGCAGAGCGGCTGACGGGACCTTGTATTTTGCAGAACTGGGCGGTACGGTGTATTGGAACAAGGACGGGAAAACAGGATCTCTCAAAGTTTTCCAGGTCACCTCCGGTATCAGCGGAATTGTCGAAGATAAAAATCACGACCTTTGGATCAGTTCGTTTGACAAAGGCGTTAAGAAGATACGATGGTCCGGTGACCGCACGGTCATCGCGGAAGAAAATCCTGTTGGATCCCTGAATCCGAAAATTTACAATATGTATCAAACAAAAAACGGTACTTTACTTTTCTCCACTTTCGGTTCCGGTGTGATGTTCATGAACGGTTATACATTGAGCTCCATTTCGGCGAAAAACGGATTGCCCGAAAACAACATCACCTGCGTATTTGAAGACCGTGAAGGAACGTTGTGGATCGGTACTGCCAATAGCGGGCTGGTAAAATCGGTTCCTTATCCGTTCGAAAATTATGATAAAGAGTCTGGGCTGGCCGGCAACTTTGTTCTGGATGTCATACAGGACCGTACCGGCGCATATTGGTTCACTTCCTACGAGAGCGGCCTGACCCGTTTCGATGGAAATGAGTTTAAAGTGTTCACGGCCAAGGACGGATTGCCTCACAAAAATGTCTATGCGTTGATGGAAGATTCACAAGGACGCATATGGGTTTCTACATCGGGGAACGGCGTATTTGTCTATAACGGAAAAAAATTTACTCAATTCAATAAGAAGAATATTTATCTGACGGATGTTCTGTGCTTTCTTGAGGACCGCGAGAAGAATATGTGGTTTGGCACGGACGCGTACGGCGCAGTGCGTTATAATCCGCAAGGTCAGTCTGTACAGTTCACGACGTCACAGGGCCTCGCGGGCTTGCGTGTATTCAATATGATCCAGGATCGGAAAGGACGCATCTTATTCGGATGCGGGCAGCCGAGCCGGTTCAAAGAAGCCGGCGGCTTGTCCGTATGGGATCCGGAACGTTATTTTAAAAACCTGAACCCGTTTACCACGATGTCCAAAAGCAGCGGATTTCCCAGCAATCAGGTCACGTCAATTTATGAGGATACCCGCGGAAATATTTGGCTTGGAACGCGCCAGGCCGGGCTGATCCTTTTCAGCGATGGGGTCTTGCAGTCATTTACAAAAAAAGACGGACTAACATCCAACGATATTGTTTCGATACAAGAGGACAAAAAAGGGCGGCTGTGGATCGGCACAGTAAAAGGGTTGAATATCTGGGACGGTAAGATCATGGAAACCTACACCGTCAAACAGGGGCTTTTAAGCGATGAAGTGTACGAGAACGCCATGATCGCAGATAAGAACGGGGATATTTGGTTTGGATCGTCATTGGGCGTATGCCGTTTCAAAGTAATTGAAAAAAAGACCGAGGTCGTTCAGCCTCTGGTCTATGTGGACAAGATCAGGTCGTTTGGAAAGGATATTTCGACAGAGATTCTTCCCGCTTTGCCGCATCAGCAGAATTCACTTGATTTCCAGGTGACGGGAGTCGAGTTGAAATCTGAAAAGAGCATGAATTATCAATTCATGCTCGAAGGCTATGATCATGATTGGGAAGCGCCGACGACGCGCGATTACATTTCATTCACCAATTTGGAACCCGGTAATTATGTATTCAAAGTCCGCGCGCGCGGTATCTCCGGCGTGTGGAGTGAAACGGTCACAGTTCCTTTCACGATCGTTCCCGCATATTGGCAAACCCTTTGGTTTCGCGCCGGCGTGGCTGCGCTGGTCATAATTCTCATTCCGCTGATCTTTCGCTTCTCATTACGCGGTTGGCGGCGTTTCAGAAAATGGCGATCGCTGCGTTATGTCGCCCAGTATAAGATCAAAGAGATCATCGGGGAAGGCGCGATGGGCATCGTATATCTGGCATTTGACAAAACCTCGCGAAGCCATGTCGCGCTGAAAGTGATCAGCGAGAAACTCATGGATGATAAAGAGAATCGTACGCGATTTCAGCGTGAAGGGCGCATCATGTCGAAATTGAGACACCCGTTCGTGGTCAAAGTACTGGCCACGGGTGAGTGGATGGGGCGCGGAT
>CAZHUW010000143.1:0-8900 GCA_964535295.1 uncultured Bacteroidota bacterium | reverse complement strand
CACCATTATAAACAAGGCCGGCGCCTGATCCATAAGTGATACTTCCGGTCCCCGCGCTCAATGCTGGATTGGCGGTTGCCCCGTCGACTATAAGCGTTCCTCCGTCCGGCACCGGTTTAGCGACATTAATCGTGTAAGTACAACTTACCGTAGGTGCAAAGCGAATTTCGCTTGGTGCTTCGGTTGAGGAAGTCGGCCATTCGTTGGATACTGTTAAAGTCGCTACGCTATTGTTATAAAGTAACTTGCCGGAAGATCCGTAATCAAGCAATACAGGCTGGCTTAAACTGCTTCCTAGTGTGGGTTCACCGGAAGTCCGTGTCAATGTGCCGTTAACAGTAAAAGTTCGGGTTGTGGCATCATTACTGCGAAAATCGACCGCACCGTTTCCTCCGGATGTAGCCGCCGTACTGTTAATCGTAATGTTGTTATAAGTTACATTTCGGTCAGACCGTACGACCGCGCGTCGGTTACCCACAAATTCCAAGGTGCCATTGGAAAAGTCGGTTGAAGCAGTAATATCAATAACGATTTTCCCATTGGTCGCAGAATTATTAATATTTATTTTTCCGGAACCGGATGTGAATCCGCCGGCTAAAACGGCTAAAGCTGTAAGATCAATATCCGCTGAGGTATTGACCGTGAGACCACCGGTATTCGTGGTCTTGAGACTGTCAAAGATTGTTTTCTGAGAGCCGCTTATAGTCTGTGCACTGCCGCCTTGAAAGGTGACGGTTCCCCCTGAGAGATCAACGTCCCCCGCAGAAGTCGAATTGTTTATAAAATCGCTGTTCAGAAAAACGTTGAATCCATCGTTGACGATTATTCCGCCTGAATTTACATTGAGGCTGTCCACTGTAATGTCTTGGTCGATGTTGATCGTATGGGAGTTTTGAATAATGAAGGTGCTGTTACCGTCTGTCAAATCGGATGCTATCGGATTGCCGCCGCCGCCGCCCGGAGTATCATTCCAGTTTGCCAAAGTGCTAAATGCATCCGTGCCTTGGGAATACCACGTCTGCGCAGTCACGGGGAATGACGACAAGACAATGAATCCAAAAAGGGCAACCACCAAGCTGAGGCGTTTTGAACGCCGTTGGAGTTGATTTCTTAGACAGACTTTTTCCAAACAACAATCTCTCATGATCACTTTACTCCATGATGATTACAGTAACCAACAGCTATCCTGTTAGTTTAACAAAAACAATATGTAGCAAACTCAGCTTATAAAACAGTATATATATTAGTCTATATGAATGCAAGTGTTTTCTTATGGAAAAATAACAAATCCGGTCATATTTAGAACCGCCCACGGAACCGGAATCGATAAACAATTTTCTTGACTATTTCTAAAAGATCCTCTATATTTTTTTAGGTCAAACTAAATTATATTTTAATTATGGCAAATAAAACAACTGAAGACTACCTAAAAACGATATTTTGGTTAAGCCGTTTACCAGGCAAAGTAAATACGTCGGCCATTGCAGAGGGGTTGAAGATATCTTCGGCATCGGTCACGGATATGCTCAAACGCCTTTCGCAGAACGGATATATCACCTACACGCCGTATTACGGCGTCCGGTTGACGAAAAAAGGGGATAAGACCGCACTTAGAGTCATTCGGCGTCACCGGCTCCTGGAGCTTTTTCTTGTTGAAGCCCTCGGCTATAGCTGGGACAATGTGCACGATGAGGCCGAGCGCCTCGAACACGTCGTTTCCGAGGAATTGGAATCGAGGATCGATGCTTTTTTGGGAAACCCGCGCTACGATCCGCACGGCGACCCGATTCCCTCGCACGAAGGTGTGATGGAAGAACTTGAATATTGCAGGTTGTCCGACTTGAACCCTGGTGAAAGGGGAATCGTTGCTCAGGTGGTAGACTCCAAGAAATTGCTCCAATTCATGAAAAAAATGGATCTTGCGCTGCAAAGCCGGGTAATGATCAAAGAGAAAGAATCTTTTGATGATTCGATGACGGTAAGGGTCGACGGGAAAAAAGAATATTTCTTAAGCCGTGAGGTCACCCAACAGATTTTTGTAAAAAAATTAAGATGAAATAATAAGGAGATATCAATGAATCTTAAAGACAAGGCATGGCGTTTTGAGAACTCCCTGCCGAGTTTACCGGAAGTGCACGGCACTCTTAAAATTCCAGCGTCGGCGGGTTTTTTTAGGAAACTTCTGGCGTTTGCAGGCCCGGGTTTCCTGGTGGCCGTCGGATACATGGATCCGGGTAACTGGGCGACCGACCTTGCCGCCGGATCCAAGTACAACTACACGTTATTGTCCGTAATCATGATTTCAAATCTGATGGCAATATTGCTGCAGTCGCTTTCCCTGCGTTTGGGGATAGTCACTGGACGCGATCTGGCGCAGGCCTGTCGTGATCATTATAGCCGGCCGGTCACCTTTGCCTTATGGGTTTTGTGCGAAGTGGCTATAGCTGCATGTGACCTGGCGGAAGTGATCGGCTCGGCGATTGCATTGAATTTATTATTCGGCATCCCACTTATTTGGGGTGTTTGTATCACCGCCCTTGATGTGTTGTTGATATTATTTCTGCAAAATAAAGGCTTTCGTTATATCGAAGCTCTGGTCATCGCATTAATCGCAACAATCGGCACTTGTTTCGCTTTGGAAATTATTTTTTCTAAGCCTGAGTTTGCCGGAATTATGCTGGGCTTTGTCCCGACGTCACAGATCATTACGGATCCGAACATGTTGTATATAGCCATGGGCATTCTCGGCGCAACGGTCATGCCGCATAACTTATATCTGCATTCTTCCATCGTTCAAACGCGAAAATACGAGCTCACCGCCGCGGGCAAGCGTGAAGCGATCAAATTTGCCACGATTGATTCGACCTTTGCATTAATGTTCGCGTTATTTATCAACGCAGCTATTCTGATCGTTTCCGCGGCAACCTTTTATCGGCAGGGTTACAATGAAGTGGCTGAAATTCAGGAAGCATATCAGTTGCTCAGTCCTTTATTAGGCGTGACCGGAGCCAGCACTTTGTTTGCGTTGGCTTTGTTGGCTTCCGGACAGAACTCGACGCTCACCGGCACTTTGGCGGGTCAGATTGTGATGGAGGGTTTCTTGAATATCCGTATTCGCCCGTGGCTGCGAAGGCTCATTACGCGTCTCATCGCGATCATTCCTGCGGTTATTGTAACGGCCATTTCCGGCGAACATGGAACCACACAGCTTTTGATCTTAAGCCAGGTGATCCTTAGCCTCCAGTTGAGTTTTGCCGTTTTTCCGCTTGTCATGTTCACCAGCGATAAATTAAAAATGGGCGATTTCGTTAACCCGACGTGGATCAAAGCCTTGGCATGGTTTGTTGCCGTGATCATCGCTTCGCTCAATGTCTGGTTGCTGTTCCAAACATTCAAAGATTGGATGAGTTAAAAAAAAATCGTATTATGAACCATCATCAATTTTAACGGTTGCCTTATGTATACAAACATTCTTATTCCTCTTGAAAACAAAGAAACCGATGACACCATCCTTGATCATATCCGATCACTTGGCAAACTGACCCATTCCAAAATAACGCTTCTTCACGTTGCGGACGGATGGGCAGCGCGTAACTATGACCAGCTTGAGCTGCAGGAAAGCGAGGAGATGAAGTCAGACCGCACGTATCTGGAAGGCCGCGTTCAGGAACTATTAAAAGAAGGATTTGAGGCGAGCTTTGTTCTGGCAATGGGAGATCCCTCCGATGAGATCATTAAAATTGCAAAAGAAAGAAAAGTTGACCTCATCGCGATGACCACCCACGGCCATCGTTTTCTCGGCGACATCATTTACGGAAGTACTGCCGATAAAGTCAGACATCAGGTTGACATCCCGGTATTGCTGCTGAAAGCCCGAAAATAGAGGCTTTATGGCGTCTGCTTATTTTTCCAATTCCTCCAAATAATTTTCTAAAAATACTGACCGTTTTGTCATTTTAGGGTAAAATTAACCTAAGACAGGTGAAGTATAACATTTTGAGATACTTAATAATTTGTCACAATAAATGTTGACTTCATGAGGCTAAAGTATTATTTTAATGGCGATTAAATCATTTGTTTCATATTGTTATTAGTATTACCATTCAGTTCAAACAACATCGATCCAGTGTGTTTTTTTATCGAGAATAGAAATGCATCGGGTGAAATTTAAAAAAATTTTATGAAAAAAATAAATTCCAATAACAGAAGGAACTTCGAAATGAAAAAGGTTACAGTTCTGTTTTTTCTTGCGGGTCTTTTTCTAAATAACCTTACGGCACATGCACAGGATGTATTTACGTCTGCGGCGACGGCAAATTGGAATGTTGGCGGAACATGGACCGTTGTACGCGATGGGAATAACCCGGGAACTTCGACGTATCCTGGGCAAACGGCAGGAAGCGTTGACGGTGCCGACGTCGTCATCATAGACGGAGGATTCACCGTTACTCTTGATTTCAATTTCACAGGATTGAATCCCTTGGGTTCATTAACGGTCGGTGGCGGAACAGCGGGGACATTGAATTTTCCGGCTTCTGCCACAGTGGGTGGAAATCGCACAATTACTTTTTCAGGTAATGTAACTGTAAATTCAAACGGCGTAATTCAAACTTCCGAACCTGGCACACCGACATCCAGAACGCACGTAATGATAGTGCAGGGCGATCTCTCGAATGCCGGGACCATTGACCTTGAGCAGGTTACAACCGTTAATCGATTTGTGACGCTTCAATTCAGCGGCGCCGGAAATACTACGATTAGCGGAAGCGGTACATGGGATACACGCGCCGTAACTTACAACAAAGGCTCTCAGTCGGCACGCATAGTGAATCAATCCGCTAATTTCACAACTTCCATCGGGGGCGGACAGTCGACATTTACATTAGGAACGTTTGAACATGACGTTAATGCAACGTATGCCGCCACTACTGCGGGCGCACAGACGATCAACGGACGCCTGCATCTCAAGCAAGGGACCTTCAGCGTGGCCGGTGGCACATTAACTGCAAACGATTCTTTGACCGTGAGCGGAGGAACGCTGTCAGTTGATAATTTGACATTAGGCAATGGCGGTGATCTTGCGATTACGACGGGAGGATTGGTTAATATTGGCAGCGGCACAACAGGACTTTTGACTATGACTGCCGTTTCAACCGTTGATATGAAAGACGCATCGTCAACATTGAATTTATTTTCTAATATGACTTACGGCAACGATTGCCGAATTACCATTCATGATGGTGATTTCAACCTGGCGCCAAACGTAACAACAACCGCGGCCATTGCCATGCTCATGAATGATCGGGATACGCTACAGATTCAGGGCGGAACTTTTTCTGTGTATCCTCTGTCGACGGTCGCTAATTCGCGCGTTGTTCGCATTGATGGCGCCGACTCATACATAGAATTCTCCGGCGGAACTTCAGATCTTGGAAATTTTACGGCGGGCGTCGGCCGAATTCGCTGGAATAATCTTGTAGCGGAACACTCGCTTGTCTATATAACCGGTGGATCAACCGTCGTTCGTCTTGCCGACGGTTTTGATAATAACAACAATTCAGACGCCGACTTTATCATTACTAATGGTGCTACACTAAATACAGGATACGGTAACGGGCCCGGCGCAACCGCAAATGAGATTTCAGGATCATGGACGGTTGATAATGCCACAGTGGTCCTTACGCCGACCGGCCTTAATATGACCATTGGAACCGCTGCGGTTGTTGATGATACGATGCGGATTTCGAATGGTGCATCGGTTACGATTGGTTCCACTACTTCCGGTAATCTCACATTTAACGCGATCGGCTATATTTCAGGCGCCACCTCAGACATTCTCATCGGCGGTTCGCTCACGATGGGAAGCGGTTCACAGTTCTATATGTCCGACGGAACTTTCCGTGTGGGACTTCTCGCCAACAGCGCAGGAAACGTGACTTGGCCGGCCGATGCGACGCTTCCGACAATATTTAAACTTTCGGGCGGTACATTTACATTGGGCGATGGCAATGCGACGTTCAACATGGGCGACAATGACAATATTCCCGCTTCAGGAACCACTACCGCTTTTGATTCTCTTCATATTACAGGCGGCACGTTGAATGTTAATGGGCGAATGACCTTTTCTGATGCCAATGCCAGGTTCCACATGACCGGCGGTGAGATAAAATTGAATCCGTCCGATACTTCGGCAATTTTGGCAACGCAAACGCTGCTGTTTTTCCAACGGGGAATTGTCAATATAACGGGCGGTACGATCACGTTCAAAAACCCGAAAGGCTTGACCGGCACCGGAGTGACGATCAACTTGTCGGCTCTCGGCGATCCTTCGGCAGCGGCTCGGCTCAGCGGTTCGACAACACCCAGTACGCCGGTGAATTTTAACGGCAGTACGATTCAGTTTGGTGATGGTATTGAAAACAGGACCGGTTCTACTGACGGTTTCGACATGACTCTGAACAATTCACACAGCTATGGAACATTTAAAGTGAATAATCCGTCCGGAACCAACCGCCATGTGACCATTAACGGGACCGGTGTGACCTATACATTCAATGACGGTTTTGATGTGACGGCGGGAGAGCTCAGACTTGGTACTAATATTATAGTAGGCGATGGATCCGGTAATTTTAATATTGGCGCATCGGGTTATATGAAGATCAGCAACACCAACGGCGCTAATCAGTTTCCCGGAACCTTCAGTTCATACACCGTGAACGCGGCAAGCACCGTCGAATATGATGGTGCAACGGGTACTGCATTTGTTAACTGTCCCGCGGTTGCCGGGTGGGGCAATCTGGTAATTTCAGGTTCGGGTACGACAAAGACATTACAAGGATCCAACAATACGGTACGCGGAACCCTTCAGTTAAATAGCGGTATTTTGTCGGCAACGACTTTGCTTACCATGGCGACTGGCTCCAAAATTGTCAGAAATGGCGACGATGCATCAGGTATCATGACGGTCAGCGGCGGCAGCAGTGTTGGTGCAAATGCCTATACTATAGAATATACCGGTGCAGGAAAAACGACCCAGTCACCAGAACTGAGCGGTACCGGAAGAAAATCGCTGAAAGTAAATTTGACCTATGGTCAGGTTTTGACTCTGCATTCAGATTCGACTCTGGGCGACAGCTTGATCATCAATGAAGGCAGCACACTGAATACGAATGCACGAAATTTATATGTCGGCAAAGATGCCGGATTTTTTGGTTCAAAAACGGGATTAGGCCATATCATAATGCGCGGTTCTGGCGCCAATATTTATGGATTGTCACGAGGTATTATCAACGCATTGGAGATCAATTCGCCGGACAGCATTATTCAATTAAGCGATTCCTTGCGTGTGGACACCTTAGCGCTGACAGCCGGGAAGCTTAACGTCGGTGATTTTGCGCTGGCCATAGGCAGCAGCACATCCGGCTCGAACGGTGTCGTCTCAGTTTCCTCTCCGGGAACTTCAAAAATGATTCAGGTATCGGGATCTCTTGGCGCCGCAGGTATTGCAAGATATTATACAGGCGCCAGCAACTTTACATGGCCGATCGGCGTCGCCGGCAAATATACGCCGGCAACCATCAATGTTTCATCTACCGGATTGCCCGGTACGATTACTATTCGTGCGGTCGACGATACGGCATCGACGAAAACCAATACGCCAACGTACGCGCCCGCATTGGTTTATTATTGGAACGTAACCAGCACCGGCTTCTCCAACCCGCAAACGACGCATACCTATACTTGGAATAATGCGGATACTCTTGAAGCAACCTACTCGGGCACCTACGCATTTAAGAATTTTGTACCGGGCCGTTATAGTTCCTCCGAAACATCGTGGTTTACAGAGAATACGTCAAATGTTTCATTAGCGGGACACACGATTACTTTTAATGGTAATGGAACATTCTTGGGTGCAATAGACGGCGATTTTACCATGGGGCAAACCGGTATTTCCGGCGCGTCGGACGCTTTTGGATCCGTTACGGTATTTTACAGCCGTATCAGTGACCATTGGGTTGAAGCGCTTACCTGGTCAAATGACGGGTATGGAGGCGCGGCAGCATCTTCAGCGCCAGGTCCCAATAGTCCCGTAAAGATTCGAGCAGGAGACTCGGTCACTGTTAATCTTAATAATACACGTTGTGCAAGTTTGGTGGATTCAGGAGTCGTAAATATTCAGTCAACGACCGGAAATAATTTTGGAACCGTAACAGGGAATGGAAAAATCACGTTGACGAGCGGTACTTTTCCGGGCGGCACTTATACTGCATTTATGAGTTCAGGCGGCGGAACAATTGAGTATGGAAGTGGAACTTATACAACTGCCTTTTTAAACAACTATAATCACCTTATTTTTTCCGGAGGCGGAACGAAAACAACTTCTAATCGAACATTGAGTGCTGCCGGTAACGTGACGATTACCGGTGGAACGGTTGTACAACTTAACTCCAGTTCAAATGGTAATCTATTCATTTCAGGGAATCTATTATTGGAAGGGAATGGAGATGAGTTACGGTTACAAAATGGGTTTCCACGGTTGGTTGCGGTAGCAGGAAATACCACTATCAATTCAGGTGCGAAATTTGTGGTTAATGCATCTGGAACTGCAGTGGCAAACGGTATTACATTTAGTGGCAATTTGGTGAACAATGGTGATTTTGATATGAGTGTGGCTGGAGGTCGGTATGCAGATGTTACATTTTCAGGATCAGGAACCCATTTAATAAGCGGAACCACGGCCGACACAACTGATTTTGAAACCTTAACGATCAACAAAGGAACAGGAGTAGCAGCCGATACCGCGAACATTCTGGAAGTAAATAGCAACCGGTTTACCATTTCTGGGTCTGCAGGCGGTACCACTAAAGCTTTACGATTGATCCGCGGCACATTCAAATTAA
>CAZHUW010000142.1:0-8949 GCA_964535295.1 uncultured Bacteroidota bacterium | reverse complement strand
CCCGGAAGACAATGAATCGCCGACCGTGATCTGGTCCATCCCGGCCATGGATTCGGTTCGCGTACCACGGAAAGTAGACATTTTGGTTGCCTTCAGTGAAAAAATGAATCATGAATCCATAGAAAATGCCGTGTACCTGTCGCCTTATCCAGAAGGAGAAATAAGATTCAGTTGGAAAAAGAACGTCCTCAAGATCGAACTGCAGGATTCACTCGAACAGGCCAAGACCTTTGTTGTCACATTGGGAACAGACGGAAAAGACAACCATGATAATCCACTGGAACAGGCCTACAGCTTTGCCTTTTCCACGGGAGATTCCATAGACCGCGGATCGATCAGCGGACGCGTTCTGGCAGAAAACACCAAAGGGATATCCATATGGTCATACCGGCTGGATGATTCGGAGAACGGGGATAGTTTGATCTATACCAAGCGGGCCGACTATATCACGCAGGTTGGAGCCGGAGGCAAATACCGATTGTCTTATTTATCGCCGGGAAAGTACCGGATTTATGCGATAGCCGATCTGGATGCAGACTACCGATACACCCCATCTTCCGATTTTATCGGACTCACATTCAAGGACGTTACGCTCAAACCGACGAAGCCGGACGCGCCCGATGTTGATTTCATGATTTTCCGTGAGGACACGGCTTCATTCAGGCTGGAGTCCGTGGCCGCCGTTGGTCAGCGATTATTGGTGGTTTTTTTTTCAAAACCATTGCTTCCATTGGTCTATTTTGAAAACACGGCAACTCCGGACCCACTGTTGCTGCATTTTAAAATTGCTGACAGTCTGACCGGAGCGGAAATTTCTATTCGGGATGTTTATTTGAATCCTTCAAATCTTCGCGAGATAAGGATTCTTTTGGAACCAACAAATTCGCAAAGCCGTTACAAATTGTCTGTAAAAGACTTGCGGTCGCAATACGGTGAAAGAATTTCTTGCGACTCAATGGCCTTTGACGGCGCATCGGATAGTACACATATCAAATTAGATATAGAAGTGGTGAAGCCGGTCGTTAAGGACGGATATATCCTTCAGGATGAAACACTTGAGTTTCGTTTTTCGGCCGGTATCGGACGGAATTCATTTGAAAGATATTTTAAAATGCTCGATAGTACCGGAGAAAAGGTAGCCGGAGATTTCAGTTGGACTAATTCAGCCCAAGTTGAGTTTCGTCCAAAAAAAATGCTGGCCAGCCAGATGGACTACAAAATAACCATTCCTTTGGATTCCGTGTTTGATGCGTATGAACGACCGGTCGGCGATACGATCATGAAGTATTTCCTCCGATCTTTCAAAGCGGACAGTCTTGGTTATGTTTCAGGAATGGTCATGGACGACGATGACCTAAAAACCGGCCCTTATTATATCACCTGCAGGAACCTCACTCGTACGCTCAGAGACCATTCAGTGCGGATTGGAACGTCCGGGTCATTTTCACTGAACCATCTTATCCCTGGAAAATACAGTGTTGCAGCTTTCCGTGATGATGACAGCAACGGCGTATTCAGTTACGGCCGTGTGAGCCCTATTCTCTTTTCAGAGAAATTCATCAGTTATGCCGACACACTGACAGTCAGGCCAAACTGGGAAACATCGAACGTGATCCTCCGTTTCAGAAAATAGTAGAAAGGAATAAGAATGAAGAGCGTATATTACGTTTATCAGCAGGTCAATGGAAGAAATTACCGTATCGAAGAAGGTCAAGAGATTACCTTCGGGAGAGCCTTTGACAATACCGTCCACATTGATGACGTGTCGGTTTCCAGGCATCATGCCGTGATCAAATGGAAAAAAGGCCTTATGTATATCACGGATCTCAAGAGTACGAATGGGACTTTTGTGAATAGCGAAAGGGTGGAAGATAATTTTTTCTATGAACTCAACTATATGGATGAGGTGAAAATAGGTAATGTCACTTTCAAAGTCTTAGATGAAGAGTCGGTCATTGGCAAGAATTTCGAGGGTCAGAACGTGCCCGCTAAAACAGTGGTCATCAATGCCGACAAAAATAAACAGCCTTTAGACAAAAACGATTTTGAAAGTAAATCCTAAATTAAAGAGGGAGGTGTATTCATGCGAATGAATACGTTGCGTATACGGAGATTTTTGACGGTTATGTTACTGATCGTGCTTGGGTGTACGTCAAAACAAACGGTGGTTGACCAAAAGCCTGTGGGCGCTGAATCGGCCATAAATGATACAACCAGTCTGACGGCAGATACCGCGAATGACTCTGTTGCGATTAATTCGGTTTCTGAACCGATCAAACCGCCCGACCATGTTTTATCGGCAGATATGGAAGCTCTAAAGACAGTAGGAGATTCTCTTTATATTGCCGAGTTATACGATGAGGCGCTGCCTGTGTGGATTCTGATCGCAGAAAAAGCGGCCAATGACAGGCAGCTTGCCTGTGAAGCTCATTTTGTGCTTGGAAATATATTCTTTCATAAAGAAGAATTCGGAAAAGCGGAGATCGAGTTCAAGCTGGCGATTAAAGCGGATTCTTTATTGATCGATGCCCATCAAAGTTTAGGCTTGCTGTATTTTACGAAAGGCGATTATGACAAGGCGCTGGGTTCCTTTCAGAACGTCCTGGCCTTGGCCCCGGGCGATTCCGAAGCCACATATTGGGTCAGCTATACCATCGGTTCGAAAGCTTATGAAGAAGGATTAAGTGATTTTAACCTGGACTGGTATGACCGAGCTATCGAGCATTTCAAAATTGCTGCCGAGCATCTTTCTGAAGACACTTCAGCGAATTACAAGATCTACTTCTTCCTTGGCAAATCCTTCATAGAGAAACTTGAATACGACCAGGCGTTGGATTATTTGAATAAATGTGTGGAACTGAATCCGACGCTGGCCGACGGTTACACGGAGCTGGGTTCTGTTTATTTTGCCCAGCGGAACCTTGAAAAGGCCGTTGCATTTAATGAAAAGGCGATCAGTATCAGCCCCAATCACCCGAAAGCACACAACAACCTGGGTTATATTTATTTCACCATGGGCAATGCGTTGGCGGTTAACAACGAGAAGACCAAAGCGGATGAATATTACCGAAAAGCCATCGATCTGTTCGAAAAAGCCCTAAGTTTCGATCCAAAACTTGACGGCACGAGGCGTAATATTGCCCACGTGAAAAAGATCATCAGCGGCGAACGCAAAGTGACGGCTTTTACTATGATGCAGTCGGCCGTTAAAACAGAGAACGGGCATGAGAAGATCGCTCAATTCAAGAAGATCATCGCAGAAGATCCGACATACGACGATGCCTACAACAATCTCGGTGTGGCTTATTTTTACAGCGGGTATACCGACAGTGCGATCACGGCAGTTGAACAAGCGATAGCGATCAATCCGTATAACCCCCAGGCGCATAACAATCTGGGCTACATGCTCGGCACGGCGCACCAATATGACGATGCGCTGAAGCATCTTTTTATTGCCATTCAGATAAAACGTGATTATTTTGACGCGTATCACAATCTGGGTTATGTTTACATGTGGAAAGAGGATTTTGTCAGTTCTCGAAAGATCTGGACGCAACTCCTGAAACAGAATCCCAATAATACACAGGCCCGAAAGGGTTTGGAAGAACTAGAACGACGTTTCGCGATGATCGAGAAGGGTGAAAGCACTACTAAAATCGAGTTTAGCGACGACGATGGAACCGGGACCGGTAAGAAAAATTAGAGTGAGGAAAAAATGATGTACGCCGTGATTATGGCGGGTGGAGTCGGGACGCGGTTCTGGCCCAGAAGCCGGAGTGTCAGGCCAAAACAGTTATTGAATATATTCGGCGAAAAGACCATGATCCAGCATACGGCAGAGCGGGTTCAGCCGCTCGTCGCAGCGGAAAACATTTATGTGGTGACGAATATCCTGCAGGCCGCTGCGGTAGGAAGACAATTACCGCAGGTTGACAACCGTAACATTCTCGTCGAGCCGGTTGGGCGGAATACTGCACCGTGTATTGGTCTGGCCGCTCTGCACATCCTGGATAAAGATCCCGAAGGAGTCATGGCGGTACTGGCGGCGGATCATCTCATTAAACCGGTCGACAGGTTTTGTGCTGACATAAATTTTGCAGCTGAAACTGCCTTGTCCACAGGCGCCTGTGTTACTTTAGGCATTTTACCGACGCGGCCTGAGACCGGCTACGGGTACATCCAGTTTCTCGACCAGGGATCTGTCGGTAACGGGCGAAAAGCTTACCGGGTCAAAACTTTTGCTGAAAAACCCAATCTCGAAACGGCAAAGCAATTTCTGGCCAGCGGCGATTTTTTGTGGAACAGCGGTATGTTCATCTGGAAAGCGTCAACTATTCTTAAACTGATCGAAGAGTTTTTGCCGGAATTACACGAAGGACTTATGGAGATCAAGGAAGCGCTTCATAAGCCTGACTATGGTGAAGTCGTTGCCAGGGTTTACAGGTCGATTAAAGGTATTTCGATCGATTACGGCGTAATGGAGAAAACGGAAAAGGTCTACGTCATCAAAAGCGATTTTGAATGGAACGATGTCGGTAGTTGGGAAGAGGTGTATCAATTATCAAAAAAGGATCCTTCCGGAAATGCTTTGACCGGAGATCATTTACTTTTCGAAACGACCCATTCTCTGGTGTATTCTCCGGATAAACCGGTTGCATTGGTCGGCGTGCATGACCTGATCGTTGTGAATACGGAAGACGCTTTGCTGATCTGCCGCCGGGATCAGGCTCAGGACGTCAAAAAAATTGTTGACGAATTGCAGCGGCAAAAAAGAACCGAACTTTTGTAGGAACGTTTACATAACAAGGCTCAATGAAAAAAGAAAAGATTCTTACCACGCTGGAAGAGATCGCAAAGCAGCTGGAAATCAAGGTGCGGCATGAAAAAGGGGATTTTACCGGCGGGTATTGTACGAAGGACGAAGAGCACATTATTCTGATCAATAAACGCCATGCTATCGATAAAAAGATCAATGTGCTTGCGCGTGAACTGGCGCCTTACGATCTAACAGGATTTGAGATCCCTAAAGCCGTCGGTGAGATCATTGAAAGTGAGAGGAAACGCGCTTCTCAGATCGAACTTGAAGATCTGGAAGACAACGATTAGTCGCTTTTTCAGCACATGATATTCAAAATACGTAAATGGAAATCAGCGCCAGCCTGCAGGATAAATTAGATCGTTTGCCAAGAACATCCGGGTGTTATCTTTTCAAGAACGCGCAGCAGAAAGTTATCTACATTGGAAAAGCCAAGATTCTGCGAAACCGTGTGCGTCAGTATTTTCAGGATTCCAAACGCGACGATTTGAAACTGCAGGTTATGGTATCCAAAATCAGCGACTTGGAGATCATCGAAACCGATTCAGAAGTGGAGGCGTTGATACTTGAGTCCAATTTGGTCAAGGAATACCGGCCGCGTTACAATATCGAGCTCAAGGACGATAAAAGTTTTCCGTATATCAAAGTGACCGATGAACTTTTCCCGCGTATTTATGTAACGAGGGAAAAAGAAAAGTCTGGAGGTCGTTATTTTGGACCGTATACAGACGTAAAAAACTTGCGTCATACACTCAAGACGCTGCACAGGATTTTTCCGATCCGCAGTTGTACGCATATTTTTACGCCGGAAAAAATACTGGAAAAGAAGGTCAAACTTTGTCTGGATTATTATATACACAAATGCGAAGGGCCGTGTCAGGGTTTAGTAGAATCGCATGTCTATCAGAAAACCATTGACCAAATGGTTCGTTTTCTGAATGGGAAAACGCGGGAATTATTGTCGCACTTACGGCGTGAGATGCAGGAATACGCGGCGATGCAGAAATTTGAAGAGGCCGCCGGAATACGCGACCGCATTCAGGCAATAGAAAATTACACGGATTCACAGAAGATAGTGTTTCAGGATCTTTCGGACAAAGATATTCTGGCCGTTGCTTCGGAAGAAGATCAGGCGTGCGGTGTTATATTCAGGATACGGGACGGCAAGATGATCGGACGGCAGCACTATTACTTCAACCGTGTGGAGGACAAGACGCCCGCGCTGATACTTGAAAATCTGATGAAGACCTATTATATGCATGCGGATTACATTCCCGCGGAGATCTATTTGCAATCGGAGCCCGAAGATATTTCATCGTTACATGAGTGGCTCATAAGGAAATCCGGAGAAAAAGTGAGTTTTGTCGTCCCAAAGATAGGTGAAAAGCACAAACTGGTTGACATGTGCGAAAGGAATGCGCGGTTATTGCTGGGTGAACTGAAACTGCAAAAACTGAAGGCGCAGGAAGCCTTTGTTCCACGCGTTCTCCAGAGTTTGCAGCGCGATCTGAATTTGAATAAGTTTCCTCGGCGTATCGAATGTTTTGACAATTCGAATATTCAAGGCAGTGACCCGGTTGCTTCGATGGTTGTATTTGAGGATGGGAAGCCTAAAAAGGGAGCTTATAGAAAATTCAAGATCAAAACGGTTGTAGGGCCGGACGATTTTGCCAGTATGCACGAAGTGATCACGCGGCGTTATTTGCGTGTACTTGAAGAAGGACTTGATTTTCCTGACATGATCGTGGTTGACGGAGGGAAAGGCCAATTATCTGCCGCCGTATCTGCTTTGGAAGATTTGGGAATTCAAGTTTCGAAGGCCGGTTCACCCGGGCAAACGATTGTCGGGCTTGCGAAGAGAATGGAAGAGGTTTTCATTCCTGAAGTTGCGGCATCGGTCATGATTCCAAAAACGTCTTCGAGCATCAAGCTTCTTCAGCATATTCGTGATGAAGCGCATCGATTTGCGATAACTTTTCACAGGGAAATAAGAGAAAAACGCGTTATAACGTCGGAGTTGGATGCGATTGAGGGTGTCGGAGAAAAAAGACGAACTCTGCTTCTCAATCATTTCGGTTCCGTTAAGAAACTTTCCGAAGCAACTTTGGATGAGATCGCCGAAGTGCGAGGGATCACCTGGGATTTAGCACGCCGCATCTATGACTATTTTATTGAACAGCCATTGAACGAAACGGACCGGGAACATGAATAAAAAAAGAATAAATGGATTTTTGGATTCTCTGCAAGAAAGAATTCTGATCTGCGACGGCGCCATGGGCACGCAATTATATGAGAAAGGGATTTCGTTCGATCATTGTTTTGATGAGATCAATTTGTCACATCCGCAAATGATCCGCGACATCCATGCGGCTTATATTGATGCGGGCGCCGATATCATTGAAACCAACACCTTCGGCGGAAATCGTTTTCGGTTAACCCATCACGGTCTGGAAGAGAAATTAAAAGAGATCAACCAAGCGGCAGTAGCCCTGGCAAAAGAAGTTGCCGAACAAAAGAAAAAACAACTCGGCAGGACTATTTTTGTTGCCGGCTCGGTAGGCCCGTTAGGCAAGCCGCTCGAACCAATTGGCAAGATCAAGCATGAAGAAGCCCGAGACTATTTTGCAGAACAAACTAAAATTCTCTCCGACAGCGGCGTGGATCTGATCATGATCGAGACGATCTCGGATATCGAAGAGGCCAAAGAAGCGGTTACCGCTGCGCGAAGCGTCACCGCACTTCCCATCGTAGCGCAGATGAGTTTTAATGAAGACGGTAAAACCTTAATGGGCAATAAGCCAGAGGAAGTAGTGAAAATTCTGCGTAACCTTGGCGCGGATGTGGTAGGGGCCAATTGTTCTGTGGGGCCGCAGGCTCTTCTGGAGGTACTCGAAAAAATCAACCATATCGAAGACGCCCGTTTTTCCATCCAACCCAATGCCGGGCTGCCGCGTTATGTCGGCGGACGGTATATCTACCTGGCTTCACCGGAATACTTTGGTGAGTACGCAAAACTCATGGCCGCATCCGGAGTCAATATTATCGGCGGGTGTTGCGGGACGACCCCGGAGCACATCCGGAACATCAAGAAGGCTATCGGAGACCAGGTTCCCAAAAAAATCGAAAAAAGATCCGTGATCGTCGAAGCAGAAGATATAATCCCAAAGCCGGAGATGAGGCTGAGTACCCACCATTCTACGCTGATTGAAAAATTTAAATCAGGTAAATTCGTGATCAGCGTGGAATTGGATCCGCCCCGCGGGTTGAACTATGAGAAAGTGATCGAAGGTGCGGTATTATGTAAAAAGAACAACGTAGATTCGATCAATATTGCAGATAATCCATTGGCGAAAGCCGGCATGACGCCTCTGGCAATGGCGTCGCTGATAAGGCAAAACGTTCATATCGAAACCATTCTTCATTTTTCCTGCCGCGACAGAAACTTGTTGGCTATGCAGTCGGAACTTATGAGCGCGCACGTGATGAATATTCGGACCATCCTGGGTATAACCGGCGATCCGCCGGTTGTTGGGGATTATCCTAATGCGACCGGCGTATTTGACATTGACTCCGTCGGGTTGATCAAACTGATCCACAATCTCAATCAAGGGTTCGATCTTGCGGGTAAATCGATCGGTTCAAAGACCGATTTCTTTAAAGCATGTGCGGTCAACCCAACGCCGGTTGATCTTGCACGAGAACATGAACGGTATGAAGAAAAAATTGCCAGCGGTGCTGATTTTGCCATGTCACAGGTCTTGTATGATCTTAAACCGCTGGAAGTTTTTGCTAAGAGGTTCAAGGGCCGTCTGCCTGTGCTCGTTGGCATCATGCCGTTGAAAAACGCGAAACACGCCAATTTCATGCATAATGAGATTCCGGATATCAGTATCCCGGCGTCCATTCGTGACCGAATGGTTCAAGCCGGTGATCGCGGACAGGAAGAGGGCGTTAAAATTGCTAAAGAATTTCTCAAAGAGGCAAAACATCTTGTTGATGGCGTGTACATTATGCCGCCTTTCAATAGATTTGAAATGGCGTTCGATTTACTGGAAGTTTTGTAAAATAGGTATATGGAAGTTATTTCAGAAAATAGAACGATTCGGAGGGAGCCGGTTGAAACAACGCCAACT
>CAZHUW010000141.1:0-8961 GCA_964535295.1 uncultured Bacteroidota bacterium | reverse complement strand
GGAAATCGTGATCCGAAGTCCCTTGCAAGCGTTACTGCCCATGAAATGGTGCACAATTGGTTTTACGGGATAATGGCGAACAATGAAACCATGGAAGCGTGGTTGGACGAAGGTGTAACATCTTATTATACTACAAGGCTCATGGAGCATATGTTCGGCCGGTATTCCAATATTGATTATTCAGGCCCTTTCCAGCAGCGATGGTATCCAAAGGAAGATGCGCGAGTGGCGACCTATACGGAACTCGACTGGTGGGTCAAGCAAGGCTATGAAGAAAAAGTTCTGCAACATGCCGACTTCTTTAAAAGCGACCGTTCACATCTTTATTCGGTTTATTATAAAGGAGAAGTATTCATGTTTACGCTGGACTACTTCTTCGGGCGCCAGAGACTGGACGATTTGATGCGGAAATTTTTCAGTGTTTGGCATTTACATCATGTGTCTACGGAAGACATGAAGCGTTTTTTTGAAAAAGAGACGGGCATTGAACTGGATTGGCTGTTTGAGGAATGGCTGCAGACAACGGAAATCTGCGATTACGCTATCGAAAAGACCAGTGGGCGGTGGAACAGAGATGGAAATTATTTTGAGAGCGAGATTGTTTTGAAACGTAAGGGTTTTATTGAAATGCCTGTCGATCTGAGCGTTACACTGGTAAACGATTCTTCGATTACATACCGTATTCCTGCGCATCACGATGACCCGGATATCCCCGGTTATGAAAGGAAGCCGGTATGGAATAAGGTAACAACACAATATCTTTTATATTTAGAATTACCTCACGCCGTTAAAAGTATAACCATCGACACGACGCTGCTATTGCCGGATTTACATCGGATGAATAATCGAAGCGGTTGGTTTCCCAAAACGGAGTGGCGCTTTCAGATGCCCGTAAATTCAAAACCTGCACTGAATACATATGTGATCGAACACCGCCCGTCTTTTTGGTATAATGCGGTGGACGTACTGCGGGCAGGCTATCAATTCAAGGGTAAGTGGGCCACGGACGAGCATCGTATCAAAGCCGGGATATATTACGGGATTGACAGCAGGAAAACTGATTATGAATTTAGCTATTCAACTCCGCTTTATGGTCTGGGCCGGCAGACCATTCTGGAGATGAAAAGTTATCGATTGGAAGGTCGCGCAGAAAATAGTATTTCATTCACAAAACGATCCTACGACTTTACCCTGTATCGACCGCCTGTACATAGTTTCACCGCAGGCTTTCGTTCAAATTACTTGTTTGACAGCCGCTACCTTCCGCCGGGAATTAAGTGGGATCAGAAGTATGTCAATGTTCTTCAATTGGAGTGGTCGCTGCAAACTCATCTTTACCATTCACCAAAACTCAAGACTAATTTCGAAACTTCGACATTTGGATCAAGTTGGAGCTTTTCAAAATTCTACGTGCAGGGCCGTTGGCCGACAAACATTATTAAAAGATACGTTACTTTGATCCCGTACCTGTTTGGCGGGTACGCCGTGGGATCGGTTCCGGCTCAAGAACAATTCTATCTTGCAGGAGCATCGCCCAGGCAGATGTTTGAGAATAAATTTTATCGTTCACGAGGGACATTGCCGAACGGGATGTGGAAGAGCTCTGCCGGTTCCCGCCATCTGTTTTATGACGGCGAAGGGAGCATGGGTGGATATGCCGATTCCAATATTTTCGGTAAAAAACTAATAACCTTTAATGCCGATGTGTTATACAGAAATCCTTTTCAATTGATAACCAATAAAAATATCTTCTTTGTGACGCAATTTGACCCGTATCTCTTTTTTGATGCCGGGATACTTTGGAGCGATGATGAGGTTCTCCTAAAAGATATAAATGACTACTTGCTCTTGGACGGAGGATGGGGGCTGATGTACCAACTGCCGTTACCTTCCTGGATGGGAGATTATAAACTAAAGTCGGAATTCCCTGTATGGGTAAACAAACCTGAAAGAAACGGGAACAAAAAACCTTTTGCATTCCGCTGGCTTTTGGGTCTATCAAATGAATTTTAGTAACTAAACAGCCATTGACATGGAGCCAATAACGACATTTAGAATCAGTTTTTTCAGAACCATTGTCTCTATTTGGCGACAAAAGATCACGATTGTCTATTGGTGCCGAGATTGTGGTAAGAAAAACACTGTCCAGATCCATTACAATGAGCAGTATCCTCAGTATTTTTGTAACGGTTGTAGTACGAAGAATGTCATTAATCTGAAATACCGCTAATCTTCATTATTTTTATTGACATTATGTTTTTAATTCTTTAGATTGAGTTTGTAAGTAAACATTTGTATTAATTCAAGTTTGTCTACACAGAAAATATTATTTAACATATTACTTTACCCGGTAAGGAGGTCACATGAATAGTTTAAAATCTAAAATGCTTTTGGTAACGTTTGTGATGGTTCTGATTTCAAGCTGCACAAGCTATGCGACCAAAGAAGAAGTCCAGCAGTTGGATGAAAAGAAGGCAACGGTCAAGTCGATGGAGAATAAAGTCGTTGAATTGACCAATGAAAAGAAAAAAGTTGAGCAGGAAGTTCAGCAGAAAAAACAGAAATTAGATCAGGCTAAGAAAGAAAAAGAAGAAGTGTTAAAACGTCTCGAAGCAATTGAAAAAGCGAACAAATAAACCGACAAACAGACTACGAATACGATTAATATTTTATAGGAGAATACAAATGAAATTAGCAAGAATATTGATGTTGGGTCTGGCCTTCGTTCTGTTTGGCTCGGGACTTCGGGCTCAGGAAGAGAAGATGAAGAAGGAAGACTGGACGAACACCGTTAATACGTTAAATCAGCAACAGACCGGATTACAGAAACAGATCGACAGTTTGAACAAAGCGATCACCGGCGTGAAAGATGAAGGCGCCAAAGTAGATGCCGAAACCGAAGCGATGTGGAACGAGATCTATGCCGCCGTTGGAACCGATAAGGCCGGCGTCGAAGCGATGAAGAAACAATGTTCGGATCTCGAAGCGCGCATTGGTGAACAGTCCAAACTGAGCGACGAAGCTTTGAGCAAAAAAGTTGCTGAACTGGAAGCCTTGAAAGCGGAAGTTGATGCTCTTAAGAAGGATCGTCGTTATGCATTGACAGAAATTTATAATAAAGTCAATGATCTGTCCAACCGATGTGATCAATTAATCTCTCGTGGTAAGAACTATACGCCTCCCAAGCCGCGTCACGACAGCTATTCCGTAGTGATCGGCGATTATCTCTGGAGAATTTCCGGCAAGAAAGACGTATATTCCGATCCGTTCCAGTGGATGAAGATCTATTCGGCGAACCGCGACCAGATAAAAAATCCTGATTTGATCTATCCCGCCCAAACTTTTGTGATCCCGCGCGCGCAGGAAGCAAATGAATACTGGGTACAACGAGGCGATAATCTGAAGTCGATTTCTCAGAATGTCTACGGTACGCCGGCCGACTGGGTAAAAATCTATAATGCGAACAAGAGCATTCTTGGTGAAGACTCAAACACAATCTATCCCCATACTATTTTGATCATTCCGAAATAATTAATCGGGCCGGATATCACGATGGGCGTGGTAGTGATAGTTAAAGTCGAATAAAAATTAAGCTCCCGAATACGTTTGTGTTCGGGGGCTTTTTTATTATAAGATAAGAGGTATTATTGGCAAACGGAGACAAAACAATAAAGATTCAGGGGGTCAATCCCGTTCTTTTACTTGGCGCAAATGATTCACACCTTAAGACGATCCAAAAGGGTTTTAACTCGAAGATCGTCGTACGGGGAGATACAATTCATTTGAGAGGTGAAAAGACCGAAATTGAACAAATCGAAGAAGTTTTCACGGAATTGACATTTCTGTGCCACAAAAAGCATCAGTTGGATACCGTTGATATTGAGACGGTGATCCGATTGGTGAAATTAGGCGCAGAAGAGGATATTACGGAAAAAAAACAGGAAGTTTTACATCCGCATAAAAATCTGAACTCGGTTGTTCTTTTTACGCAGCGCGATTATATCGAGATCAAAACGGAAGGCCAAGCTGAATATGTCAAACAGGCCAGGGCCAATGATATCGTGTTCGCCATTGGCCCCGCTGGAACGGGCAAGACTTACCTGGCCGTGGCAATAGCATTGGCGTCGTTACAAAATAAAGAGGTCGAACGCATTGTGATCTCTCGGCCTGCCGTTGAAACAGGTGAAAGTCTAGGATTTCTCCCCGGCGATCTCAGAGATAAGATCGATCCGTATTTAAGGCCGCTATATGACGCTCTGCACGATATGATCCCGAGTAGTAAATTAAAAACCTATATGGAACAAGGCGCGATTGAGATCGTTCCGTTGGCTTATATGCGAGGCCGAACGCTCAACAATGCTTATGTCATTTTGGATGAAGCGCAAAATACAACGCCGACTCAAATGAAAATGTTTCTGACCCGGCTCGGCGCTAATTCCAAAGCCATTATAACCGGAGATATCACGCAAAGCGATCTACCAAGGAGTATGACCTCCGGCCTGCGTGAAGTCGAGGATATTTTGATGGGGATCGAAGGCATAGCCTTTGTGTTCTTCAATAAAAAAGACGTCGTACGGCACAGACTTGTCAGGGAGATAATCGAAGCATACGATACTTATGATGATTCACAATCCACTGCATCGGGAAAGAATCTTTCTTTGAAGCGCAGCGGAGATTAATGTTATTTCACATTTAAGATAAGGGAATTGAAATGAGAGAAGTAGTGATTGTATCAGCCGCTCGGACGCCGATCGGGTCCTTTCAGGGTACTTTGAGTGAAATGACGGCCACCCGTTTAGGGGCGTTGGTCATTGAGGAAGCAATTAAAAGAGCCGGAATTGATAAAAATATTATCGATGAAGTGATCATGGGTAATGTATTGACGGCCGGTGAGGGCCAGGCGCCGGCTCGACAGGCGGCTATTTTTGCCGGGTTGCCCGAGTCGGTTACCTGTATGACGATCAATAAGGTTTGCGGATCAGGTCTAAAATCCGTTATGCTTGCTGCGCAGGCGATCATGTGCGGCGATGCCGACGTCATTGTGGCCGGCGGAATGGAAAGTATGTCCAACACGCCGTATTTGTTGGAAAAAGCGCGCAACGGCTACCGTATGGGTCATGGGCAGCTTGTTGACAGTATGATCAAGGACGGTTTGTGGGATGTGTACAATGATTATCATATGGGCAATGCCGGCGAATTGTGCGCGAAGGAATGTAATATCCCCCGCGACGTGCAGGATGCATTTGCCAAGACCAGCTATGAACGTGCTATCAAAGCCCAGAAGGACGGTTTGTTCAAGGAAGAAATAGTTGGGGTCACCATCAAAGGAAAAAAAGGAGATGTGGTCATTGCCGACGATGAAGAACCAGGAAAGGCCAATTTCGATAAAATGGTAACCCTAAAACCGGCCTTCCAGAAGGACGGAACCATTACGGCCGCCAATGCATCAAAGATCAATGACGGCGCGGCTGCAGTGGTCGTGATGTCTAAAGAAAAAGCGGATCAATTGAAGCTAAAGCCGCTCGTGAAGATCGTTGCCCAAGCATCTGCGGCGCGTAAACCGGAATGGTTCACTACCGCCCCGATCGATGCGATCGGCAAAGTTCTGAAAAAAGCTAACATGAAAAGCGACGCCGTCGATCTATTCGAGATCAATGAAGCCTTTGCCGTAGTAAGTCTCGCTGCGGCTAATGAATTGAAGATCCCATCGGAAAAGATGAATGTTAACGGCGGCGCTATCGCGCTGGGCCATCCTATCGGAGCCAGCGGCGCACGCATTCTCACTACGCTCATATACGCGATGAAACATCAAAATAAGAAATTCGGCCTGGCCGCCTTATGTATCGGCGGAGGTGAAGCAAGCGCATTAGTAGTCGAAAAAATATAGCGTGTAACCGGTTGTAAATTGTCAGATTCTCGAACATAAGGCAGAGTTTTTGAACTCTGCCTTTTTTTTTCCTATTTTTTGTTAAAATCATCAAAAACATGATAGAAGTCATTGTTTAAACTACTGCTTAAGGCTAAATTGACTCGTCAAGAATGAACCCATTAAGAGAAAGTTAATGGAAATCCTTGAATAAATAACCGACTTGACATGATTTCTGCCAACTTTCAAAGGAAAAGAGACATATGAGCGCACAAATTGGAACACCTGAAAATCCATTAAGAGTAGCGATCATCGGTTCAGGCCCTTCGGGCTTTTATGCCGCCGATCATTTGCAAAAGCAAAAGAATTTAGTTGTTCATATCGATATGTTTGACCGTCTGCCGACTCCTTTTGGCCTCGTACGCGGCGGCGTTGCGCCGGATCATGGCAAGATCAAATCTGTGACAAAAGTGTATGACAAGATAGCTGCTGATCCCAATTTCCGTTTTTACGGGAATGTGGAATTCGGAAAAGATCTGACGCATGACGATATTTCGAAATTCTACCATCAAGTCATTTACGCTGTCGGCGCTCAAACGGACAAGAGAATGGAAATCCCGGGTGAAGACCTGTCGGGTAGCCATCCTGCGACGGAATTCGTTGCGTGGTATAATGGCCATCCCGACTATCGGGATTTCAAATTCGATCTGACGCAAGAAAGCGCTATCGTTGTTGGGGTCGGTAATGTGGCGATGGATGTTGCCCGTATTCTGGCGAGCAGTTATGAGGAATTGGTCAAAACCGATATGGCTGATTATGCGTTGGAAGCTCTCAAGAATAGTAAAGTTCGGAACATCTATTTACTGGGCCGGCGCGGACCTGCACAAGCAGCTTTCACCACTCCGGAAGTAAAAGAATTAGGCGAACTGGAAGAAACCGACGTGGTTGCCGACATCAATGAAGTTACGCTGGATCCTTTGAGCAAGGCGTTTTTGGACGCCAATCCGGACAGCTCCATCCAGAACAACATTGATATCATGACCGGTTACGCAAAACAGACTCCCAAAGGAAGGCCGAAGAAGCTCCACATGCGCTTTTTGGTCTCACCGGTGGAGATTACCGGTAATAGCCGCGTTGAAGCCGTCAAGATCGTCAAGAATGAATTGTTCCAGAATAAAGATGGGTCCCTTCGCCCGAAGGCTACCGACAAATCAGAGATACTGAAGGCGGGATTAATATTCCGTTCTATTGGATACAAGGGTGTAGCCCTCCCGGGAGTTCCGTTTAATGATAGTTGGGGCGTGATTCCCAACAAAGACGGACGGGTTCATGATCCGAAATCGGACAAGATCGTCGACGGCGAATATGTCGTCGGTTGGATCAAACGCGGTCCTTCGGGAGTGATCGGCACTAACAAGCCGGATTCACAAGCTACTGTAAACATGATGCTCGAAGATCTGAATCAGAATAAATGTTTTAATCCGTCCGCATCTAAACGTGAAGCCGTCGAGAAAATGCTGTGTGATAAGAAAGTAAAATTTGTTTCTTATCCGGAATGGCAGAAACTCGATCAACTTGAGATGCAGCGCGGACAAGCTGCCGGACGGCCGAGGCTTAAATTCACCCGCGTGGATGATATGCTTATCGAACTCGGTAAAAAATAAACATCGTTTTTTTCAATAATTTCTATTTAATTAAGCCTGTTATAAAAAACAACAGGCTTAATTATTTTATGAGGTATCAAATGCAGTTGTTAATGCGTTGTATGTGGATCACGATATTATGTTTTGGATTTTCCTGTTCGTCAAACCATCAGGGGTCCGCGGTAGTGGTTGCCATAAAGGCCGATCCGGATCAGATCAATCCCGTCACACATGTTTCAGCATTTGGGCGTATTTTGTGTACGGGTGTATTTCCCCGTTTGCTGGAATCCGAATTTGATACCGTGACAGGGACCATTCATTATCAACCGTTGCTGGCAAAACGCTTTGAATTCTCGCAGGATCATACAATACTGACCTATTTTCTCAGGTCGGATGTTTTTTGGGAGGACGGGGAACGGGTGACAGCCAAAGACATCAAATTCACATTTGAATTGATCAATCATCCGGACGTGGCCAGTTCCAAAAAGGATCAGCTTCAGATGCTGGATATTGATGAGAAAGGAAGTCTGGATAAAGCAATCAGGATAATAAATGACTCTACAATTGTTTTTCGTTTCAAAAAAGCCAATCCGCTTCAAATCTATGACACCAATTTGCAGCCAGGTTTTTTACCGTATCATATTCTCAAGGACGTTAAGCCTTCCGATCTGCGCACGCATTTATTTAATCAAAAACCCCTTTCGGCCGGCCCCTATCGGTTGGCGGAATGGAGAAAACAGGAGCAGCTTGTATTCCGGAGTAGAGAGGAATGCGTAGTTCCGGGTCCTGGGAAGACAGGTCATATCGTGTTTCGTGTCATCCCTGAATATACGACACGTCTGACGAGCCTTAAGACAGGGGAAGTGGATGTAATGTATCCTGTCAATCCTCAGGATGTGGCGCGGTTAAAAAAAGATAATCCGTCTATTCGCATCGAAGTCATGAAATCACGTTATTACGATTACGTCGGATGGCAGAATATCGATCAAAAAGTTTACCATGAAAGTAACGGTGAAAAGATCGTTCTGCATCCTTTATTTGGCAATAAAACCGTTCGCAAAGCGCTGACGCTAGCGATCAACCGGCAAGAGATCGTGGAAGGATTTCTCGGTGAATATGGGCGTCAGGCTGTTTCTCCAATATCGCCTGTGTTCAAGTGGGCATTCAACGATTCACTGAAGCCGTTGCCGTATGACCCGGAATTGGCAAGCACCCTGCTGAAAAAAGAAGGCTGGGAAGATCATGACGGCGACGGGATCGTTGATCGGGCCGGGAAAAAATTCGAATTTGAGCTTTATTACGATGCCGGAAATGACCGCCGGGAATTCGCCGCCCTGGTCATCCAAAAGAATTTGGAGGCGGTTGGTATCAAAGCCCGCGTGCAGAGTGTGGAGACAAATGTATTTTATGATAATGAATTGAAAAAGAATTATGATGCCTTCATATCAGGCA
>CAZHUW010000140.1:0-8984 GCA_964535295.1 uncultured Bacteroidota bacterium | reverse complement strand
AGATAAATTGAATCAACCGCAGGTAAAAACTACCCATATCCCTTGTGATATAACAGAAAAAAAGATCATTCTTATTGATGATGTCTTGTATACTGGCCGCTCCGTCAGAGCAGCATTGGATGAAATAATGGATTTTGGACGCCCAGCCAAAGTAGAGTTGGCTGTTTTGATCGATCGTGGGCACAGAGAACTCCCCATTCAGCCGGATTATGTCGGCAAAGTAGTAACGACCGCATTTGATGAAGAGGTCAAAGTCAAAATGACAGAACAAGACGGCGTTGACGAAGTAATCATAGTCATTAAGTCCTAGTCGGAATACACCAGTTCAAATTGATAGATCTTGCTAAGCAACGTGTCGAATGCATACGGCTTTCGGATTGCTTTCGTAAATTCATTTTGAATCTCTTCAACCGCATCAAGATCAGACCCAGTAACCGCTATAATTGGCAGCATCGAGTTCACTTTTCTTATATTTTTTATAAGCTCAACCCCGCCCATTTTCGGCATCATGATGTCAGTTATGACCAAGTCAAATTTCTTGATGCACATAATATCAACTGCCTCAACTCCGTTTTCAACGCAAGTGACCTCAAAATTCATGATCTTCAAAAACTCAGAGATTACAGTTCTCAGAGTAGACTCATCTTCGACAACCAAAATTTTTGATATCTTGGTTGCGGGAAACGCGGCTTTTGAAGTAATAGTGTTGAACATATAAACCCCTTTCACACCATATATACTACAAATGCCGTGCCATTGTCCAGAAAGCATTATTTAGACTCTTTTGTGACTCTTAGCACTCAAGAATGCAATATTAAGCACAAATTACGTAATTGAATTGTATCAATACGAAACACGCTGATCAAAGTAGAGCAACTACACGACGGGAAATCCGGCGATTGACGAGCGACTGTCGGTGTGATGGGTAATAATGAAACTGAAAATGGGAAGTTTTTGATGTTAATAGGAAAGAAATATGAAAAATAACTACTTCAAAATAGCTCGCAATAAATTCAAGAATTCACGACCGTCGTTTTGTACCAGACGAAAGTTCTTGTAGGCGCTTTTGTAAGACGGGTTGATCTCGTAGGCTTTTTTGAATTGACTCATGGCTTTGAGAAACAAATTTCGACACTGTATGAGGTAAACCAAACCCAGCGAATTATGAAGGTCGGCGTACTGAGGATTTTCTTCAATGTGTTTTTCAAGCTTAACCCTGTAGTCCATCAGCACTTTTTCGTCCTTTCCTGCGCCGCCAAAAAGGAACTTCAAGTAAAAGCCGTGGATCGTTTCGTCGAGATTAGGGCGAAGGATAGAATTGCGTATATCGCTTATGGTTTCGATGGCCTGAGAAATTGCATCCGTTTCAATATATTTTGCGATCTTTTCGAATCGAAATGAATAAAATCGATAATTTGCAAAATCAGGATTGTTGACAAGCGATTTTTGAAAAATATCCATGACAGTAGACTTTCGGTCAGCGACGGAGGATAAACCGTTGGCATCAGGTGAGTTTTGAATGCTTTGAAGATATGTTTCACCAATATTTAGGTGGACGAGAACATAATTAGGATTGATCTTAAGCGCTTCCTGATATTCTTTCAGCGCCTCCACATACATTTTAGCTTTGCTGTAGGCGGCTCCTAAATTATTATGAAGGTCCGCAAAATTGGGCTTCATATCCGTGGCACGTTTAAAGATCTCGATAGCGTCTTTAAAATCGCCGCGCTGCATATACGTCAGCCCGAGATTATTATATGCTTCGACCATTTCCGGGCTTTTCTCAATGGTAAATAGAAATTCTGTAATAGCTTCATCCAGCAGACCTTTGTGCAGGAACAGCAGTCCTATCTTGTTGCTGGAAACCATGTGGCTTGTGGTGCGGATCTTATCACGCATGAAAAATAAGAGCTCAAGTTCCCATGCAATTTCATTGTGATAATTCTTTAGGAATTCATTGAAATCTTCAGGTCCTTTGCCTTTTCCGCCTTCATACTTCTTTTTTTGGACAAGGATGACGCGACCGGCCTCAAAGATTTCAGATTGGACGGTCAGGTCGTTTAGACTACCTGAAGTTTGTATGTGGAAAATTTTACCGCCTGCATAGACGTTGCTGTTGATTCCGATCTGATCCATAAAATGCCCCCGTAATTAAGCGATAAAAGATAACACTTTTATATGCGATTAAACAAGAAGATTCTTTACATAGGACAAAAATAGATTTGACTTTACTTGCAAACAGTTCTAATTTTACATGGGAAAATTATCAATCTTAAACATAATACCTGGAGAAGTAATGCCGCACCGGATGAAAAAAGTACAGGAGAAGAAGATCCAGAAATCAAAACGTACTATAGCGCAACATAAAAAAAGTAAGAAAAGCCGTTTTCTCTCCGGTGCAAGAATTCAGCCCAAATCTATCTCTCCCACAACCTCGGTCGTAGACCTAGTGGAAGGAACATTCCTTGCATATAACAGCGGAAGGCTCTCTGAATCCTGTAAATTATTTGTGAAAGACGTTTTGGAAAAAGACGTTACTGTGGGATTGAGCATGACCGGCGCTTTGAGTCCGGCCGGTCTCGGAATGTCTTCGATTATACCGCTGATACAATACGGATTTGTTGATTGGATCATCTCGACCGGTGCAATATTGTATCATGACACGCATTTTGCAATCGGGTGTGACCTTCACCGGGGTTCGCCTTTTCTCGATGACGTGGTTTTACGGAACGTAGGGGTTATCCGCATTTACGATATCTTATTCGATTATTCGGTTTTGTTGTCGACAGACGCATTTTACCGTAAACTGATTCAATTACCTGAATTTCAAAAGGATATGAGTTCGGCAGAATTTCATCACCGGATTGGCAAATATGTATCTGGACGAGAGAAAGCTTTAGGCCTAAAAAATGTCAGCATTCTTTCTGCCGCCTACCAATGCGGTGTTCCGATCTATACGTCGTCGCCTGGAGACAGTTCAATTGGGATGAATGTTGCCGCCATGTCCTTGCGAGGAAATAAGTTACGGGTTGACACAAATCTCGACGTCAACGAGACCGCTTCGATAGTTTGGAACGCGAAAGCGCAAGGCGGGAAAAGCGCCGTCATTATTTTTGGCGGCGGTTCACCGAAGAATTTTCTCCTTCAGACCGAGCCCCAGATACAGGAGGTCCTTGGTATTGAAGAGTCCGGACACGATTTCTTTATTCAATTTACAGATGCAAGGCCAGACACTGGCGGTCTTTCTGGCGCAACACCCGCTGAGGCAGTAAGTTGGGGGAAAGTGGACCCTGATAAATTACCGGGTACGGTAGTATGTTACGGTGACACAACCATTCTTGTCCCGATCTTTGCGGCATACGCAATTGCAAAACATAAACCGCGCAATCTCAAAAGGCTATACGACAGACGGATACGGAATTATGAAGATCTTCAAAAGGCCTATCTGAAAGTCGGATTCAAATAATGCTCATCAAGTTTTTCGACAAAATAGCAGGATTTGATAGCGCTGAGATTGATCGTTTTTTTGAACAATCTCCGGATGCATCACGACGTTATTTGGTGCTGATGAATGAGAGGAATGTTCATAATTCGGTTGTATTCCTTTACTTCTTGATTTTCAGTCAGATTATTGTAGCCTATGGCAGGATAATCGGTGATCTTGGATTTCCTTATTACAATTCTTTTCTCATTGTCCTAGCGTCCATTCTTATTTTTTTTGCTCGATTTGATTTTTTTCAAAATCACATCCGAAATATCTCGTTAATTCTTTTCACCGCCTGGACGGCAACTTTTCCGTTCTTCATTATTCGTTTAGGCGGTTACGATTCTCCTACGTATCCGATATATATATTGATCATTCTTTATGTCCTGGCTTTTTTTTATTTTAGTTTCTGGGAATATGTTTATGTCTTTGCGATGATCTTTGTCTCTAATCTCGCAATATTTTTCATTCAAGATAACGTGAATAGAGATGACTTTGTGTACCGACAAGTGGTCATGTTCATGGCATCGGCGGTCGGATTAGCCGCGTCTTATATCAATGTAAACCTCCGAAGGAAAGATTTTTATAATCAATTCAGCATTGAAAAAAAGAAAAACGAATTGGAAGCGGCCTTGAAACAATTGAAGGAAACGGAACTTCAGTTAATCCAGTCAGAAAAACTTGCATCGCTGGGAAAAATGACGGCCGGCATCGCACACGAGATCAATAATCCACTTGGATTCATTTCTGGCAACCTTGAAAATATTGACGGTTATCTTAAAGACCTCAAAGAACTAATTAGACTCTATGATAGTTATCCGGATTCTGGAAATGAAGCGCTTCAGCGAATTCATGTATTCAAACAGCAAATTCAGTATGATTTTATCCTGTCCGACCTTGACAAAATCGTTCGATCGTGTGAGCACGGAACAAACCGTATCGGTGAGATCGTAAATAAATTAAAGAGTTTTTCAAGGTTAGATGAAGCGGAAAAAAAAATGGCGAACATTCATGAGGGGCTTGACGCTACGATTGACCTTTTCATGCGCCAGAACCATAACATAAGAATTGAACGCAAGTATTCCGACTTGCCGAAAGTTGAATGCTACCCCGGACAACTTAACCAGGTTTTTTTCGCCTTGATAGAAAATGCGGTTGACGCTGTTAAAGACAAAGACAATAATGCCCTTATTACCGTTAGAACGGAAGTAACGGATAGTCATAAGTCAGATTCAGGCATGTCCGGTAAAAAAGTGATTCAAATTCAAGTCTGCGATAACGGTAAAGGAATACCTTCCGACATTCAATCTAAAATATTTGATCCTTTTTTTACTTCCAAAGATGTTGGAGCAGGAAGAGGGTTAGGTCTATCGCTTGCATATGGAATTATGCAACAACATCAAGGTGGCCTCTATTTTAAGTCGGAGCCCGGAAACGGTTCTGATTTTTTTGTTGAGATTCCGGTAAATTAGTAACATTACCAATAAATCTCATTGACAAATCAAATTCAGTGCGTTACATTGTGCTGATTCCAACGATTTTTCTGAGTTTTATGAGGCAAGCATCAAGCGGTCATAAGCGAAGGATGGTATGAGTAAATTTGACAAACGTGAAGCTTCCTCTTTAATGTTCGATCTTAGAAACTTCACACCCACACTCCAAAAATTCGAAAAAGAGGATCCTGATACTTTTTTGTCATTTCTTCAGACGGTAACCGTTGACGCCCTTAAGTTGCTGAAAATGGTTGAGGGAAGAGAAAGGGCTTATTATACGTCTACAGGAGACGGTTTTCTTTTATGTTTTTTTGGTGAATATCACTATGTTTCCGCTTATTTGTTTGCATTGGCTTTTGAAAAGATTACGGGATCCCGCGTTGCTCAATTTAAAAAGGAGAACGGCTATGAATTAGGATTTGGAATGGGGTTGGAATGTGGCTATCTGCGCGGCGTGCAGGTTGTCGAATCTGACCGCCAGGTTATCACCTATATCGGCCAGGTGATCAATACGACGGCAAGAATTGAATCGGTCACCAAGATTCTTGGGCGCACGAACCTTATCATCGGACAAGAAATGAACCAGAAGCTTGTAAAACTATTATGCAATGAAGACTATTCGGATCTGATTCAACAGACGTTAAATGCCAAAAACTCAGAAGAGTCGGCTAAAATTATTCGGCAAATGAACGATCTGAATCAGAAATTACTGGTTGCTTACATTTTCGAACATAATCTCAAAGGAGTAGAAACCGCTCAACCCCTTTTCAGGTTATCGCCCAGCCTTGCAAAACCGGAAAAACCGGCGATTAAGGAAATGATCAAGAAACTCGCTGAGATCCTTAAGATCGAATACGGCGATATTGCGAAAACCTTTGGTGAAAGTCACTGGAAAAAATAACCGCGGCTTATTCCGTTCTGCTTTTTTCTAACCTTTTTCGTAGTCATCTTCATCTGCAACATTAAACATTTGGAAACTCAAATTTATGCGCTTACATCCGTTCATTTTTATTATGAAACAAGTTTTCTTCACGGGGCTGATCGCGCTTACTACGTCTTCCTGTTCCGGAACTTATGTAAAGGACAGTATTGCTCACGGCGTCCAGCGTGGATACGTGGAATTCTACTTTACGCGAGGTGATATTACCTGGCCGCCGGAATACACCCACATCTTTAATAGTCCAAGCATTTACATGATTACGGATGACGGTGAGACGTACGAAGGAAGAACAGTCTCCCATCCAAGCAGAACGGGCAGAGAGGGCCGTCGTATCGCAAAACGACCTGAGAACTACACTTTCCGTGTTTGGGTCCCGGTCAAAGACCAGGATCAAACTATGTATCATTCTCCGCAATTCGGTATCATTGATGCCCGCATAACGGTGCGAATCAAAGAAGGATATGTTACGCCCGTTCGTATTTTGGTCAAAGGCGACGTCAAAATAGGCTATATGGTGACGCTGACTGAAGAACCTATGTACCGATTAAAATATTGATCTTTCTAAATGTTGAATTTTTGGTCATAGTGTAGTTGAAGGAAGAAGAAAATCGCCATCCGTTATCTCTATTCATTGTTTTTTACATTCGGTATGCTTACATTCGCCAAAGAAAAAATGCTTAATATCATGCCCCTGACGATCACAAACTCCGAGGTCAAAGTGCTCCTACCGGTAAGATCGCGGATCGCGGATTTTTTTCAAGCGGAGGAGCGGGTAATCGTGGAATGGAAATCCTCGGAAGAGCATCCGGTCTCTCTTTTTGATGGAAAATACAAATTTGACTGTGGACAAGGGGAAACCATTACCATTTATGGCAAACCTGGGTTTTGTTCAGCCATACTGTCAGAATTGGGAAAGAATGGTCTGATGATCGACAAAAGACCGCAGGTTTATACAACTTCGAGATTCTGGGCACACCTCACCGGCAGAAGAACTTATTAGCCAAATTTTATTGGAGAAAATATGATCCGATCATCCTGCATCCTTTTTCTTTTTGCTTTGCTAATCAAGTCCTGTGCCCCGGTTTATATGCCCACGGCCGTCAACGCGCCACTGCTTTCCAAAAAAAATGAATTTCACGGGGCAGCGTACATGAGGAATTTTACCGGCTGGGACATTCAAGGTGCGTATTCACCAATGGATCATGTCGGACTTATGGTCAACGGATCAAAGAGCCGGACGGAGTTTCTTTTTGCTCCGGAACTGGGCCAGAGTGAACAAATTATTTTAGAAGGCGGTGTCGGTTTTTTTACCTCGTTGGACCAGCAGAAGATGACCAACGGCGAATTGTTTTTTGGGTACGGAAGAGGCCGGACGCGCTCTAAAAGCGATTTTATGGAATCAATTGTGACTACGGATTCGAGAACTACCGGTTATTTTGATCGTTATTTTGTTCAAGCCTCTATCGGTGTTCCCGGAGGACATAGCGGCCCGTCGTTTTCATGCCGCGTCGTTAAAATAAAATATTATAAATTTAAGAGCGAGTTTTCGGTATCGCATGCTTCGCCAAATGCTTATTTCGCTGAACCGGCATTGACGCTTAAATTCGGACCGAAAGTTTTTAAATTCGTTGCGCAAGCACTTTACGCGATTCGCATTTCCGGAAATAAAGATATTGTATATCAGAAATTACAAATAACCGGCGGTGCGGAGATTCAACTTGGACATTGACGGGATTATCAATTATCATGGATTATTTATTGGTTCCTTTCCGGATCTTATATAAAGGTTGGTATTTCTTCTTTGTCGGAGTAGCGCTGTTATTGTCTTATCCTGCTTTTTACTACTTTTTACACAACCCTAAAAGATTCCCTACCGCATTTGTAATGATGCGATGTTTTGCCATGGCTTGGCAGTCTTTCAGTTTAGCGCCCGTTAAAGTTTATGGGCGGGAACACATGATCAAGAACGGATCTTACATTATTTGCGCCAACCACACATCGTACATGGACATTCCTGTCACGTATTGGGTTTTCAGAGATTATTTCATTTTTGTTGCCAAAAGGGAAGTTGAATCCTGGCCTCTGTTCAGGATCTTTTTTACTTCCGGTATGAATATCACCGTGGACCGTGATAGTATCACGGGTTCGCTTGAAGCAATGAAGAGAATGTTGAAAGAGATCGATGCCGGCCGACCGCTTGCGATCTACCCGGAAGGAACCATTTCCCGTTCTGCACCGCTTATGGGTGAATTCAAGCAAGGCGCCTTTTCGATTGCGATCAGAAAACAAATTCCCATCCTCCCGGTTACATTTGTTAATAACTGGCTACGCCTGCAAAGGAACGGTAAATGGACCGCGATGGCTGCCCCCGGTCTGTCGGAGGTCGTGATTCATCCGCCGGTTCGAACGGAAGGGTTGGGGAAAAATGATGCAGAGGACTTGTCAAGACGAATAAAAGAGATCATTAATAAACCGCTTAAGGAAAAATATGGCTGTGAAATCTCTTGATCATGTTTCCTGCCAAAACCATAGAAATAAATAAAGTGACTTGCTTGCTTTTTTGTCATGTATTTAGTACCATATTTAAGAAAAGGTCGGTATAGATGATCCAAACAAACCAGAACTTACGGTTTTTCTAAGATAGACTGCCGATTTCCAATTCTCCTTCTCGTCATACCGAAAAAACACCTCAACCCTTACTCAAAAAAATATGCGTGAAGCTTAAGTTTTATCCGTAGCCTGAACTTTGTATTTAAAAGGTGAAAGGATTGGAAATGTCAACTATAGTATTACTGGTATACCCTGAAATGCCGGTGACTTACTGGAGTTTTCGTTACACGCTTCCCTTTATCGGAAAAAAAGCTAGTATCCCTCCGATTGGACTGCTTACCGTTGCAGCCATGTTGCCAAAAGATTTTGATGTTAAATTGGTAGATATGAATGTGTCCAGACTTACCGAAAAAGATATTCTTTCAGCCGACTTGGTCTTCACCTCAACGATGCTTGTCCAAAAACGGTCCCATGAGAAGGTCGTTGCTTTATGTAACCGGCTGAATAGGGCGGTTGT
>CAZHUW010000139.1:0-9002 GCA_964535295.1 uncultured Bacteroidota bacterium | reverse complement strand
CAATGTGGCAGGACACGAAGGCTTATCATTTTGTTTTGCAGGTTTTGACGGCTGCGCCGGGCAACTCACGGTTGGACAATTATTCTCAAAAGCCAATACCAAAAGAGCGGCAGTTTGACAAAAATGGAGGATCAGAAGTAACGATGCCAGATATATCAAGATCTTCATAGGCTGTTTTCTGTAAAAGAAAAAAATTGATACATTTGTGAAACTGAGATGCGTTACTAAACGTATGAGACTGGAAATTGTTGCGTTATTTCTCTCTGATAACACAAGTCACATCTTTTTGGCCATTCTTTGTTAATAATTAATTGCTGAGCCTTTGGCTCTTGCGAAAGTTTCATCATTAACTGAGGAGAACCGTCATGGTATCGATCATGTCTTTGTGGCTTCCGATCCTTCTGTCCGCGGTGGTCGTCTTCATTGTCAGCTCGATCATCCATATGTTCCTCCCGTGGCATAAGGGGGAATACCCCAAAGTGGAGAACGAGGAAAAGGTCATGGACGCGCTTCGGCCGTTGGATATTAAACCGGGTGATTATATGGTTCCGCGCGCCGGCAGTATGGAAGATTACAAATCGGCCGCCTTTGCTGAAAAGTTGAAAAAAGGGCCGGTGATGATCCTTACAGTACTGCCCGGAGGGAATATGAGCATGACGCCCAACCTGATCCAATGGTTTCTTTATTCGCTGGTGATCGGAATATTTGCCGCCTATGTTGCCGGACGCGCATTGACCGCGGATGCATCGTATTTGCAGGTTTACCGGTTTGTCGGCGTAACGGCATTTCTCGGTTATTCCGCCGCAATATGGCAAATGTCGATCTGGTATAAACGTTCATGGGTGACCACGATCAAGGCTACCGTCGATGGATTGGTCTATGCGCTTGTAACTGCCGGTGTTTTCGGATGGCTTTGGCCGTAATTACTGATTCAAGCATTTTACCAATTCTGAAAGGTTAAAATGAAGTACGAAATAACCCGTTCGATCGAGGTCTTGGAACGCACGCCGTTTGTACTTAGGGCTATGCTCAATGGACTATCTGATGAGTGGATCCGCTGCAATGAGGGCAAGGATACGTGGAGCCCGTATGATGTGATCGGACATCTTATTCATGGTGAGAAGACCGATTGGATTCCGCGAATGGAGATCATCCTGTCGGACAGCACAAACAAGACCTTTGCGCCATTTGACCGGTTCGCTCAATTCGCCGAAAGTAAAAGTAAACCTCTTCAGCAATTGCTGGATGAATTTGCTAATCTGAGGCGTAAGAATATCGATCATCTCTTGGCGAAAAAAATATCCGAAAAAGATCTTGTGAAAAAAGGTATTCATCCGGCGTTTGGACAAGTTACACTCAGCCAACTGCTATCCACCTGGGTGGTACATGACCTCAATCACATTTCACAGATTTCCAGGGTCATGTCCAAACAGTTAAAGGAGCAGGCAGGCCCGTGGATCGAATATCTGCGTGTGCTCAATAGTTGATAGAAAAAAAACCAAGTGCGGTAAACGAAATAAACAAATGATAAAAAATAGAGAAAGGATGGGAATATGAGTAACCGAGTTGTGCATTTTGAAATTCCTTGTAATGACCCTGAAAAAACCATGAAATTCTTCAAAGAGGTTTTTGGATGGAGCTTTCAGCAATTCGGCAATGAGCAATATTGGGTAACGATGACCGGTGACCCTAAGACACCCGGTATCAACGGAGGGCTGATGAAAAAACGCGATCCGAAACAGCCGATTGTCAATTCGATAAACGTATCCAGTATTGACGAGAGCATTCGCCAAATAGAAAAAGCCGGCGGCAAAATAGTCGTTCCTAAAATGCCCATTCCGTCCGTGGGTTGGCTGGCTTATTTTACAGACCCGGACGGGAATATTCACGGCGTGTATCAGGATGATCCGGGTGCAAAATAGACCAAGGTTCGGATTTTGATTGGATCCGAATTTCTATAAACCGATAATAGTCCTTGACATAAGAGCCACCCTGCTATACATTTGACTGAATTTTTGTGATTTAACTTGCCGTTAATCAGAATAGCAGACAGGGGACGGTTTTCGGAGAAGGTCTTGGAAAAAATTAGTTTTAAAACGATAAATATTATCCATGTTTTTTTATTGGTTATCGGCGCGGGGCTCCTCGGAAGCTGTTCCATCAAGCAAGTGGCGGTTGAAAGTGTTGCAGATGCCCTAAGCAGTGATAATGCAGGTACATTTGCATCGGATGACGATCCGGAACTTGTAGGGGATGCGTTGCCTTTCGCACTAAAGACCATGGAATCTCTTTTGGAAGCAACGCCGCGGCACAAAAAACTTCTCGTGGCCACATCCTCAGGATTTGTTCAATACGCCCACGCATATGTGGTTCGTCCGGCCGAGGCTATCGAATCGACCAACATGTCATTTGCACGTGAACAACGCGCGCGTGCGAAGCGTTTGTTCATACGGGCGCGTAACTACGGTTTGAGAGCCCTTGATCTCGATTATCCATCTGTTTCCGATTCGCTTTTGAAGAATCGTCTGTCACTCGTATCCAAATTTCAAAAAAAAGACGTTCCGGTAATTTACTGGACCGCCGTTGCCTGGGGATCGGCCATATCAATGGCAAAGAACGACATGGCACTGGTGGGAAATTTTCCGGTGGTGGAAGCCATGATGGCCCGCGCACTTCAACTGGACGAATCATGGGGCAAAGGCGCAATCCATGAATTTTATATTATTTTGTCCTCCGGCAAATCGGAATCTCAAGGCGGCGGAGTTGCCGCTGCCGAGCAACATTTTAAACGCGCTATGGAACTCAATGGCGGGCACTCCGTCAGTCCGATGGTCTATCTGGCAGAATCCGTTTGCGTGCAGCAACAGGATCGGGCGCGATTTAAAACGCTTCTGAAAGAGGTGTTGAAATTTGATGTCAACCTCTATCCAGAAAATCGCCTTTCAAATATTCTCGCACAACGTAAGGCCCGTATGTTGATCTCAAATATTGACAACTTGTTCTTTTCAAACGATAGTGACAACCCGCAGGAAAACGATTTCATCAGGTCCGGCGACGAACAACATAAGGAGAATATCCCATGATATCTGGCTTTATTCGTGCAGCGGTTGCTGCACTGTGTCTCGTAATATTGTGCACGGATGGCCTGTTTGCCGTAGATCCCCCTGAGAGTGACGACCAGTCGGCAGTAGTTATCAAGATTGCCACGCTGGCTCCATCCGGTTCCCCATGGCATGAAAATCTCAAGGAAATGGCGGCGGAATGGAATAAAGTGAGCGGCGGCAAGGTGACGCTCCGGATCTATCCCGACGGTGTGGCCGGCGACGAAGCAGATATGGTTCGAAAAATACGGATCGGGCAGTTGCAGGGAGCCATGATCACAAACGCAGGGATGAGTCGAATTGTATCCGAGATCAATGCGTTGACGATTCCGTTGGCCGTCGATTCATGGGAAGGCGTTGATAAAGTCCGCACTGCGCTCAAACCAAAACTGGAAGCGCTTCTCGAAGCACAAGGCCTTGTCGTTTTGTATTGGGGCGACGCCGGTTGGGTGCGTTTTTTTGTTAACACACCCGATGCATCGGTAAAGTCACTTCAGCGGGCGAAACTTTTCGTCTGGTCGAGTGATGACGGTACCGCGGATCTGTGGAAAGCCTCCGGATTCAACGCAATCCCGCTTTCTGCCACGGATATATTACCGGGGCTTCAGACCGGAATGATCAACGCCTACAATACGACCGCAACGATGGCCCTCGCAAGCCAATGGTTCCCGTTCACACCCTATATGATAGATATGCCGTGGGCGCCGCTTATTGGCGCAACGGTGATAAAAAAAGACACCTGGGAGAAGATACCGGAGTCAACGCGCGCTCAATTGAAAAAAATTGCAGAAGACATGGGACGCAGCCTTCAATCGGAAATTCGACGGATGGAAGACGAGGCTGTTACTGAAATGCAAAAACATGGACTAAAGGTCATTACGCTGACGGAGCCTCAACTCAAAGAGTGGCGTCAATTCGTCGATCAAACCGCATACCCTAAGATTCGGGGCAGCCTTGTGCCGGACAAGTGGTTTGATGATGCCATGCGTGCCGCGAAAGGTGGGAAGTGATTCATGAGTGTTGATCCTATCGAACAAAAGCCGTTGTTGAACGGCGAGATTAATTATAAAGCAGAAGGCTTGTTTACGCCTGTTGTCGTCACAGGTTTTCTGGTTATGGCGCTCATACCGCTGGTCATGACGCTCGGCCGGTGGATCCCCGGTATTTCTATTCCCGGAGCCGCGGGATGGGTGCAGCATCTTACGCTGTGGCTGGGGCTGTTGGGAGGCATTCTCGCCACATTGCGCAGCCGGCATCTTTCCGTTGCCGTCATCCACATGTTTAATTTTACCAATCTTGCGCCTTTGATCCGATTAGTATCCGGCGCCGGCGCCGTGGGTATTTTGTGGTGCCTTACTTCTGCATCGATTGATCTGGTTATTGCACAATATCCAAGTCCTGAAAATCTGGCTGGCTGGTTTCCGATCTGGCTTGCGCAGGCTTTTATGCCGGCAGGGTTTTTTACAATGTCCGTTGCAACCGTTTACGTGTCTGCAAAAAGTTGGCGTGAGCGGTTGCTTGTGATCGGGCTTGCGCTTCTGATAGGTCCTGTGCTGACCTTGGTTCCGCAAACCGCACTCCAGTTCATTACCATTCCCGGTTTTGCGGTACTCATGATCTTGGCATTGTTGGGCATGCCGCTCTACGCCGTGCTTGGCGGCGTGGGACTTTTGTTGTTTTATGCTATGGAAATTCCGATAGCTGCCGTTCCGGCTGAAACGTATCGTATCGTGACGCAGCCGGTCTTGCCAAGCATCCCGTTATTTGCGTTAGCCGGTTCCGTACTCGCGGCCGGGGGAGCTCCGCAGAGGCTTGTTCGTCTTGTCCAGGCATGGGTCGGTTGGTTACCCGGCGGCGCGGTCGTATCAACCGTCATAGGCTGTGCGATCTTTACGGCAATTACAGGCGCATCAGGGGTCACGATCATTGCGCTTGGCGGATTGCTTTTGCCGGTCATACTTGCCGCTAATGCTGACCGGCGTTTCGGTATCGGCTTACTCACCGGATCCGGTTCGGTTGGACTTTTATTCCCGCCAAGCCTGCCGGTCATCTTGTACGGCATTTACGGACATGTGGCCATTGATCGATTATTTTTTGCAGGTTTGGTTCCGGGGGCCATTTTGATTATCATGCTTATAACCTATAGTGTTTATCGAAGCCGCGGTCAAAAAAATAGTCGTCCGGCATTTAATCTTGGCGAAGCGATGACATCCACGTGGTCGGCAAAAGGGGATCTCATTTTGCCGTTATTGATCTTTATCGGCCTTTTCGGAGGTATCCTAACCGTAGTAGAAACGGCTGCGCTCACGGCCTTGTGGGCCATATTTCTTGAGGTAGTCATTCATAAAGAATTAGATCTGAAAAAACGCTTGCCCGCTGCGATGATGGAATCTGCCGTTTTGATCGGCGCACTCCTGAGTGTATTGGGGCTTGCTTTGGGATTGGTTTCGTATCTTGTGGATGAACAGATCCCGTTGAAGGCCGCTGAATGGGTCGTCAGTACCATCGAATCAAAATTCGTATTCCTTTTGGCGCTCAATATTCTGCTCCTTTTTGTAGGAATGCTCATGGATATTTTTTCTGCGATCGTTATCGTTGTACCGCTGATCGCGCCCATCGGACTGGCTTTTGGCGTTGATCCGGCTCACCTGGGCATAATTTTTCTGGCTAATCTTGAACTCGGCTATCTTACTCCACCTGTTGGAATGAACCTATTCTTCTCTTCACTGCGTTTTGAACGCCCTCTGCTGGAGATCTGGGGCACCGTGGTACCCTTTTTGATCATCTTTATCGCGTGGGTCTTACTGATTACCTATGTGCCTGCACTGACATTGGATGTCGCGAACTTATTCAAATAATTCTCGTTGGATCAGTTTTTCAGCTGGCATCGTAATGAAATTTTTATAAGCATACTGTTTCCTTAATTCACACATTGGAGGCCAACATGGCAGGTAAACAAATTGCCTTGATACGCGGTATCAATGTAGGCAAAGCGAAAAGAATTGCTATGAGCGACCTGCGCGAGCTTTGTACCAATCTTGGTTTTACAGATGTAAAAACCCTACTGAACAGCGGGAATGTTGTGTTCAACGCACCCCGCGCAACGCCGTCAAAAACATCCGGCCTTATTGAAGACGCTCTGTTTGACAGCTTTGGGATATCCGCTAAGGTCATCGTGATCACTGCGGCTGAACTTTCTGCAATTATCAAAGAAAATGTCATCGCAAAAATGGCGATGGATCCTTCACGGTTGCTTGTTTCTGTTTTTGCGGACCCTTCCGATGCAAAAAGATTAAGACCCCTTGTGAAACTTAACTGGAAGCCCGAAGCATTGGCAGTTGGAAAACATGCAGCGTATCAATGGTGTCCGGAAGGGTTATTGGCGAGCAAGACGGCACAGGCTGTTGCGCGTGAATTAGGAGATTCGGTAACCGCGCGCAACTGGGCAACTATCTTGAAGCTCGATGCGCTGGCCAATGGGGAAGGGTGATGGTATGCCCCTTTTTTGAACAATAACCCTTATGGGTCAATTGAAAATAATGAGAAACAACACCGTATCATTCGCGTATCTTCTTTCAGCTTTGAATAATATTTCAATTCAAACCAGAGTAGATCGAAAAGTCTATTATCATTCGTATGGTAAAAAAACAAACAAATGATTATTTAGTGATCGCAGCCTTATGGCTTCTAATGTTCTCTGCAAGCAGCCAGTTGATGATCATTGCTCCGATTTTGCCTCAGATCGGAAAACAGTTGAATATCGATATTTCGATACAAGGGACCTTGGTAACTTCTTACGCGGTCATGCTGGGAATATTTGCACTCATCATGGGTCCTATATCCGATAAAATCGGACGCAGGCGTATTCTGCTTTTTGGTACGGGGGCCATGTCTGTTGCACTGGCGCTGCATAATTTCGCTTTTGACTATTATTCATTTCTGATCGTGCGCGCTGCGGCCGGAGCAGCAGGCGGAATTCTGAGCGGGGCGTCCGTTTCGTATGTCGGGGACTATTTTCCGTATGAGCGCAGAGGTTGGGCCAACGGCTGGATCGCTACCGGCATAGCGGCCGGGCAGATCATGGGAGTTCCGATGGGAACACTTCTTGCCGAATGGTACGGAGTTTACGGGCCGTTCACACTTTTTGGCATCTCGATGTTTGTGGCATTCGTATTGATCCGGATCTTTGTTCCACAGCCGCCGGTTCAATTTCATAACGGTAAACTAACCGCCGGTATAGCCTTTAAAAAATATCTGACGATGGTGAAACAGCCGCATATCCTTGCGACGTCCGCCATTTATGGCGTTATGTATATGGGTTTCTCACTTTATGTTGTTTATTTGCCTACATGGCTTACGAACGAATTCGGAGTTAACGGGAATCAGATCGCATCGTTATTTTTTGTTGGAGGGATCGCCTCCGTTGTAACGGGGCCCAACGCGGGCCGATTGTCCGACCGCATCGGGCGAAAATTGATCATTATTACGTCGTGTCTTGGTTTGACCGCCGTTATGTGTTTGACCACCTTTGCATTGACCTCGTTCTGGATGAGTTATATTTTGTTTGTTTTAATCATGATGTTTGTGGCCGCCCGGATCAGCCCCTTTCAGGCTCTGGTTTCGGAGATCATACCCGATGATCAGCGCGGCGCCATGATGAGTCTCACGATCGCTCTTGGACAGATAGGTTTGGGGGTAGGCGGAGCTTTCGCGGGTGTGATCTATACACAGCAGGGATTCATCAGCAATACGATCTACGGTGCAGCGTCGGTTCTGCTCATGGCTTTTTTAGTTTGGCGGTATATGCCTGAGCCGGAATTGAAATCCAGGCCGAGGACGTCGCCGGTCACTCTGGCGCCGCTGCAGGAAAAGCAGATTGCATCCTAGTTGGGGTCACAAATGAGAGGTTATTTCATCACTCAGGGGATTCACCGAAGAAGAAAAAAATTTCAGTAATTCACCATTCTCGCTAATAAGATATTTGCAAAAATTCCACCCCGGCTGTTTATCATTCCATCCGTTCAATTCCTTCTTTGAGAGCCATTGATATAAAGCACTTTGGTTTTCACCTGTGACAGATATTTTGGCGAACATAGGAAATGTAACCCCGAAATTCCGTTCACAGAACGTCTTGATGGTTTCGTCGCTTCCTGGTTCCTGTGCTCCGAAATTATTGGCAGGAAATCCGAGAACGGTCAGTTTATCTTTGTAGGTATCATACAATTTCTGAAGATCCTTGTACTGAGGGGTATAACCGCATTCCGACGCTACATTCACAATAAGGATCTTCTTTCCTTTGAATTGACTCAAGGAGATCTCTTTCCCGTCGATGGATTTCATGGTAAAATCGTAAATGGATTTGGTTGACTGCATAATCTTACTTTCAGGTTTGGTTCTGATCTCAGTGCATGTACACAAAACACATGCCGCTGTAAATAATAATACTATTTTTATCATAATATTCCTTTGGCTTATATAATTAAAGATCTACCAGTATAAACATCAAATGTTGTTTAGAATGGTTCGGAAAGAACTGGCCCCGTTCGTCGATGCCGTGCCTGAACTGATATCCCGTTCGAAACATTCGAATCCCATCAGCGGGCAGGCGTATTCCAAATTGGTAAGTATTGGCGAAATGGAATCCGGCTTCCTGAAACCAACGGGAGTCTGCGGCGGAATAAAAATGAAAAACATTCCATTTCAATAGTAATTGCTCTACTCCAAAGTGAAACTGCCAGCGTTTTGATTCTTTGCCCTCCAAATGGAAAACATATCCGAAATTTGCGCCTCCGTAAAGGAGCGTCCGATCGTGGGAATAGATCCCATATATTGCAGTATAATCCCGGGAGTAGTTTACGGTTTGGCTCAATTGCCGTTTTTCAAATTCCGTGTCGCTGAGAT
>CAZHUW010000138.1:0-9013 GCA_964535295.1 uncultured Bacteroidota bacterium | reverse complement strand
AGCCGTCTCACTCATCGCATCATCACATCCGGCGGCGCTTTGGTACGAAATGTGGTCACATTAAATTTAGATGCCGAAAGAATCGAAAGTACTTTGGACGGTGTGTATATGACAACGGGAACCCAACACGTAGATAACCGTACGATCATTCATCACGCTAAACCGAATTGCAACAGCCACGAGCTTTATAAGGGTATCCTCGACGGAAAGTCCAGCGGCGTATTCAACGGTAAGATCATTGTTCATCAGGACGCACAGAAAACGGATGCCAAACAATCCAATAAAAATCTCCTGCTGTCGCAAGACGCTACGATGAATACCAAACCGCAATTGGAAATTTTTGCCGATGATGTTAAATGTACCCACGGAGCCACGATCGGCCGTTTAGAAGAAGAATCATTGTTTTATCTGCGTACCCGCGGCATCGGTAAGGAACAAACCAAAAACATGCTGACCTATGCCTTTGCAGGCGAAATTGTAGAACGTATCAAACATGAACCCACTCGAGACTATTTGGACGGTTTATTGTTAGACCGCCTGGAACATTAGCGTGAACCATTATGAGCGTTGCTGAAAAAACCATACCTGTAAAGACCGTCACTCCGTTGGACGTGGAAAAGATCCGCCAGGACTTCCCAATTCTCAGAGAACTTATTCATGGAAAACCTTTGATCTATCTCGACAATGCGGCGACAACGCAAAAGCCGTTATTCGTCATTGATTCTCTGCATCATTACTACCGCTCGCAAAATGCCAATATTCACCGCGGTACGCATTATCTCAGCCAGGTCGCCACGTTCGAGTATGAAAAAGCGCGCGGGAAGATCCGCCAGTTCATCAATGCGAAAGACAACAAAGAAATTATTTTTGTCCGAGGAACCACCGAAGCCATCAATCTTGTTTCTAATTCATATGGACGTAAACATATTAAGGCCGGCGATGAGATCATTATTTCCGCGATGGAACATCATTCGAATATTGTTCCCTGGCAACTCTTATGCGAATATACCGGTGCAAAATTGCGCGTCATTCCGATGACCCAAAGCGGCGAACTCATCGTGGATGAGTATGCCAGACTTCTGAATGAACGCACCAAATTTGTTTCCGTAGTTCACATCTCAAATGCTTTGGGAACTGTGAATCCCGTCAAAGAGATCATTCGCATGGCACATAAAAACAATATCCCGGTTTTGGTTGATGCGGCACAAGCTGTAGCGCATGCTTCGGTCGACGTTCGCGATCTTGACTGCGATTTCCTTGTTTTTTCCGGGCATAAAATGTACGGGCCTACGGGCGTCGGCGTTCTATACGGCAAACAACAATTACTGGAAGCCATGCCTCCTTATCACGGGGGCGGAGATATGATTCGCACCGTCAGTTTTGAAAAGACCACGTATGCCGAACTGCCCAATAAATTCGAGGCCGGCACTCCGAATATTGCCGGAGGCATCGGGCTCGGCGCAGCCGTCGATTATATCAACCGGATCGGTATTCAAAAGATCGCCGACTATGAAAACGAACTGCTGACGTATGCAACAGAAAAACTATCTTCGATCCCAAAACTTACGATCATCGGTACCGCCAGGCATAAAGCCGGCGCCATTTCCTTCATTACGGAAAATGTTCATCCGCACGACGTTGGAACTCTTCTGGACCAGGAAGGTATTGCGATCCGGACCGGCCACCATTGTGCGCAGCCGGTCATGCAGTTTTACGGCGTTCCGGCCACATCCCGTGCATCGCTGGCATTCTACAATACCAAGGATGATATCGATGCTTTGGTAAAAGGCCTGTATAAGGTCCTGGAGGTATTCAAATAATGTCTAACATCAACGAGCTCTATCAAGAAACGATCCTTGATCATAATAAGAACCCACGCAATTTCAGGAAAATTGAAAACCCGACCTGTTCGCAGGAAGGCTTCAACCCGTTATGCGGCGACCATCTTCATTTGTATCTGAAACTCGAAGCCGGCGTTATCCAAGATATCAGTTTCGAAGGAAACGGCTGCGCCATTTCCAAATCCTCCGCCTCGCTTATGACGTCCGTTCTGAAAGGCAAAACGATCGAAGAAGCTGAAACTCTATTTGAGAAATTTCATAAACTGGTCACTTCGACCATGGATGAAGAACAACAGATCGAGGAGCTTGGAAAACTGGCCGTCTTTGCGGGCGTCAGAGAATTCCCGGCACGTGTGAAATGCGCCAGCCTGGCCTGGCATACACTCAAAGCCGCTCTCGATAACGATCAAAAACCGGTAACCACGGAGTAGATTCATATGGAAACTAACCTTACACCGAACGGCATTGAACTTCAGGTCATTGAGGTTTTAAAAACATGCTACGATCCTGAGATCCCCGTCAATATTTATGAAATGGGGCTGATCTACGAAGTAAAAGTCGACGCAAAGGGATTTGCCAATGTGAAAATGACACTGACTTCCCCGATGTGTCCGGTTGCAGAGTCTCTCCCGCCGGAGGTTGAGAATAAGATCCGCTATATCCCGGGGATCAGCGATGTTAAAGTTGAGGTCGTATGGGAACCGCAGTGGAATCCCAGCATGATGTCGGAGGTCGCACGGCTGGAACTAGGAATGATGTGAGGTTCAGATGACAGAATTCAGAAGATATTCTGACTCCTGTCTTCTGTATTCTTAATTTGAATTTTTTAAAATATATAAATAAGTAACAATGAAATTCAGCACTCAAGAAGAATACGGTTTACGTTGCCTCATCCAGATCGCGCGTCATCACGCAGCGGGCGGACTGACGATTCCCGAGATCAGTCAGGCAGAAGGCTTGAGCGAGTCCAATGCGGCTAAATTGCTCCGTCTTCTCAGGATCGGAGGATTTCTTGAAAGTTCCAGAGGCCACGAAGGCGGATATACTTTATCTCGCCCGGCCGGCGAGATAAATGTCGGCGAGGTATTGGCAGTACTCGGCGGAAAACTGTACGAAGATGATTTTTGTGAAAAACATACCGGCTTCGAACAATCGTGCACACATAATTCAAGTTGTTCGGTACGTTCGCTGTGGCAGACGGTTCAACTGTCCGTTGACAAGGTTCTGAATAAGATCACCATTCAGGACATGCTCGGATCTGAGCAGACATTTCATACGCAGATCAGTATTCCTATTCTGCAATCCATCGAATATAACCGTTAGACCAGTTCTAATCTTTGGATTTCATTCTTTGAAGTATCAAGTATCCGATCACGCCGGATACCACTGACGCTATCAGAATTGACATCTTTGCTGTCGACTGAAGTTCGACGGACGTGAACGATAACAAAGAAATAAAGATCGACATCGTAAAACCGATACCGCCCAGAAATCCAACGGCTGCAATGTGCCCCCAGTTTACATTCTCGGGTAATATCGACAGACCCGATTTGACACTAAGCCAGGAAAATAAAGAGATCCCCAGGCATTTTCCTAAAACTAACCCGAATATGATCCCCATTGATAATGAAGAACCGAGTCCGGAGAGGGCATCGCTTTCAATAATTACGCCTGTATTGGCAAGAGCAAAGATCGGCATTATTAGATAATTCACAGGTTTTTGGATCGCATGTTCCAATCGCTCCAACATGGATTCGCCGGCTTCATTTTTTGAGGGAATGGTTAAAGCCAACAGCACACCCGCAATGGTCGCATGGATCCCCGATTTGTAAATAAAATACCACAGCAGAATTCCCGGAATGATATATGCAGACCATTTCCGAACGCCCAGCTTATTCATTGCAAACATGAATAGCACTATACCGGCCCCGATAGCCATATTTATCATGATAAGTTGCTGTGTATAAAAGACAGCAATCACAATAATGGCGCCCAAGTCATCTGCAATTGCTAACGCTGCGAGAAATACTCTCAGTGAACTCGGGACCCGATCGCGTAGCAGCGCAAGGATACCAAGAGCAAAAGCAATATCGGTTGCCATCGGAATCGCCCAGCCTCGGGCGGAAGGTTCTCCGGCATTAAAAAGAAAGAAAATAACCGCAGGAATGAACATACCACCTAAGGCCGCCGCAATCGGCAAAGATGCTTTATTAAACGAAGATAGTTCGCCATGTGTGATCTCACGTTTGATCTCAAGACCGACGAGAAGAAAAAAAACGGCCATCAACCCGTCATTGATCCAGTGTTCGATCGATTTTCTGAGAATAAAATTATCAAAAACCAATCCCATCTTATGCTTGAGAATTCCAAAGTAAAATTCCTGAATTTGTGAATTTGCCATGACCAGCGCAATGATCACACAAAAGATCAAAATGAGGCCGCTGTTCTTCTCGGATTCAAAAAATTCTCTGAAAGGGTTCGATATGTTCTTTTTATCTTCGTTCATATGGCTTCCCTCGTACTATTTTCCGGATTTTAGGAATTCGATCATTCTGCGTTCGGACCAGTAAAAACCATCCTTGGCAAAACTGATAAACCCAACATGTCCGCCCGAATCCGGCATCTCCAGGAAAAAATTCGGATTGGCTCGAGCTTCCATCATAGGATAACATTCTTCTGCAAAAAACGGGTCGTTCTTAGCGCTAACCAACAACGTCGGGATGGTTATATTCGGGATTAAAGGTTTACAACTTGATCTCTTCCAGTAGTCCTCTGCATCCTTAAACCCATTCATCGGTGCTGTATAACGGTCGTCGAATTGACGAAAGGTCTTTATTTTCTCATAACCCGCATCGTCAATCTGCCCGGGAAACATTTTCATTTTGGCCTGAATTTTTTCATGCAGCATCTTTAAAAATCGTTTCATGTATATCCTGCAGTCCCGCGCTTCCATTCGAATGGCCCCGGCTTTAAGATCACAAAGAACGGAAAAGCATACGGCTTTTTTGATTATCGGATCAACGGACTTGCCTCTTTCACCGAGAAATTTCAATATAACATTTCCACCTAAACTAAAACCGATCAGAACTATCTCATCGTAGGCGCCGCTTTTGGCCGCATGGCGCACCAGGCATTCCACATCCTCGGATATTCCGCTGTGATACGAGCGTACCTGTTTGTTCGGCTCGCCGCTGCAGCTCCGAAAATTCAATGCAAGCGCATCCCATCCGTTCTGATTGAGCGCCCTGGCCATCCCGCGGACGTAATGCCGGCTTGTATTTCCTTCTAACCCGTGGCAGATGATCCCGACTTTTCGCGAGTTGCATCTGGACCAATCAAGGTCTAAAAAATCATTATCCGGCGTCGTGATGCGTTCCCGTTGGTACTCGACGCCTTCAACCTTCCTGAATACCGACGGGAAGACGGTTTGAATGTGCGCATTGCGAAAAAAAAGCGGGGCCTGATAATGAGATGATATAATAGGCATAATGCGATTACTTAATGTAAAGATATTTATCCCAAAACTCGATCATCTTGTTATGCATATGGATCAGCGCGGGAGCATCTTTGAAACTGTGTTTCCGCATAGGGTAGAACATCATATCGAACGGAATATTTGCTTTGATCAACTCATCCGCGAAATTCCATACGTTCTGCGGATGCACATTGTCATCATATGTTCCCTGGATCAATAGCAGGCGCCCGTGCAGGTTCTTTGCATAATTGTTCAGGTTGGTCTTTTCATACCCTTTCGGATTATCCTGAGGCGTTTTCATGGTCGTTTCGGCGTATTTGGTATCGTAATAACGCCAGTTGGTCAACGGTGCGCCCGCAATGCCTGCTTTGAATTCCTTCGACCGGCTCATACCGAGTAATGTAAAGGTCCCGCCTCCGCTCCAGCCCCACATCCCGACACGTTCTGGATCAACGTAGCTCTGCTTTTTCAACCACTGAGTGGCATCCACAAGATCATTCAGTTCGCAATCGCTCGCCTGCTGTTTTAATACAAGGTTTTCCAATTTTTTGCTGATGGCCGTCGCACTGCGGTTATCCACTTTCACAACTAAGAATCCGTGGTCGAGTAATATCTGATTGTACCAAATGTCTTTGGGCCAGGAATTGGAAACGATCGGTGCGGAGGGCCCGCCGTAAACGAAAATGATCAGCGGATATTTTTTGTTCGGGTCAAAATCCTTCGGCTTCATTATGGACGCGGGCATATTGAACCCGTCGCGTGTAGGGATCGTCATCATTTCCGGATACCGCATATCGAAAGGAACCAATAATTCCGGCCGCGGCGCTGCAAGGGCTTGTACAAGTTTGCTATCCCCTTTTCTGAGATACAGGCCGGGCATGGTTTTGACAGAAGAATAATTATCCACATAATACTTTCCGTCAGGGCTGAACGTGATCTTATGCGTCCCCTCTTCCTGTGATAACCTCTGCATATTCTTTCCGTCTAACCTTACGCGATAAAGATGGTTCTCAACGGATGATTTTTCCAAAGCTGAGAAATAAACCCATCCCTCTTTTTCATCGATGCCCGTCATGGCCGCATGTGCGCCTGTGGCGCGTATCGCCCAGTCGCCTTTAGTAATGGCATTGACAAGCTTCCCGTCCAGAGTATAACGATACAGGTGATTATATCCCGTCTTTTCTGATGCCCAGATAAAATGTTTGCCGTCATTCATGAAATGCAGGTCGTATTGCACATTCACCCATGCCGAATCGGTTTCTGTCAGGATCACCGTTGACTTTCCCGAAACAACATCCGAAAAAAGAAGTTTCAACTCCGTTTGCGGGCGATTCAATGTCTGGATGCTGATACGTTTGTTATCCGGGAGCCAATGGACCCGGACAATATATTCGTAAGTGTTGCCGCCCAGATCGGCCCATGTGGTTTGACCCGAACCGATATCGGTAATACCTACTTTAACGATCGGGTTTGGATCGCCGGCTTTGGGATAACGCTGCAGGATCTCCTTTGGAACAGCCGGTTTGAAATCAAGCCAACGTATGGGACTGACCGACGATTCATCGGATTGCAAAAAGGCGATCATTTTCGAATCAGGGGACCACCAATAGCCGATGTCATGCCGGTCAAATATTTCTTCCCAGTAAAGCCATGACAACGTACCGTTCTTCTTGGATTCAGAACCGTCCGTCGTTAATCTTTTTTCGGTTTTCGTCGCCAGGTCAAAAACGTACAGATCGTTGTTCCTGACAAAGGCAACTTTCGATCCGTCCGGTGAAAAATGCGCCGATTTTTCTTCTTCTGCTGTCTCAGTCAGCCGAATAAAAGTAGCCGTAGACAATTCCAAGACATAAATATCCTCGTCAAAAATGAACAATGCTTTTGAGCCTATGACATCAAATTCTTCCGGCCAAGGAAGGAACTTAGGAATGTTATTTTCGCTTCGCCATCGCTTAAGGTCTTCGATCGCTTTTTTCATATTCAAAACCGACACACGCTTTCCGTCCTTTGGGCTCATTTTTTCAAAAGTACGGTCTTCCACGGACTTAAGGGTATCGTAGATCATCAGCATCCCGTCGCTTAACCAGACGAATTGAAGAACAGAAGAAATTTCAAGCGGTTCATAAGTGTAGATCCACTCAACGGAAACTTTTCGTTTTTCCTGTGCAAAATTTCCGACGGTTAATATGAGAATTGAGCCGATAATCACAATTATGGATTTGATTTTTTCCATATGCCTCCCTTACAATGGTCGGTCAGTTTATAGGTTCAGTTCTTTTTTTAGTTTGGCGAATTTTTTCCCACGGCGCCAACCGTGCACTCCTAAAACAGGCCCGATCAGACCATAAGATATACCCGCCAAAAACCCGCTGACGAACGGATTATGCGAAAATGCAAGGATCATTGATAGAACGGCGACGCACATCAGAATAATACAGGATTGAAAGACCGACTTTGTAATAAAAATTTCAAGCGGATTGAGCTCCAGCAAGTCCCGTAAACGGTAGGCATGCCAATGCAGGATACCGAAGATCAGGAATATGAGAAAAAAACCTGTTCCGTAGATCTGCATCATGATTCCGGTATCCGCTGCATGCACCAGAGGGATATTATTAGAACCGGGAAACACCAACCCGTTGATCACAAAAGTAAAAACGAATTTAAGCGGAAAAACATAAAATAATACCACAAATAAAAGAATTGCCGTAAACGTAATGGTAAAAATGTCTGTGAGTCCATACCGTCTGAAGAACTTATAATGATGATACCAGATCCACATCAGGGCCATAAAACACGTTCCAAACGCTAGAAACCCGCGCATGGTCTCTGCCAACTCATCGAATGTCTTAGGTACCTCGAGCGATACCACGATCAGCGTCATGGCAAAAGCAAAGACCGCGTCGCTGAATCCTTCGATACGCGTTACCTCGTGCCCGCGCCAGGTAAAGTCTTTCTCCGAACCGATGTTTTTTTTAACTAAATTTTCTCTGACCATAGTATTGTTACTTCCATGTCAATGACTTTCTTACCATACGCAGTATGGAAGATTCGTTCGTGTATTCAGCAACGCGGTTGATTGGAATCCATTGTATGTCATGGGATTCGTTCGTTATCTTGAGCGGTATCTGCATGTCTGCCGCAAGTAAAAAACGAATGTCGTAGTGCAAATGCCGCGGATCATTTTTATGCGGCGGGATCTCATGAACGTCGATATCGAATATATCTTCCGACAATGGAACAAACTCAGAAATGCCGGATTCTTCCTGCGCTTCGCGTATAGCGACGCGTAATACATCCGGATCGCCGTCCGCATGCCCGCCCAATTGCAGCCATTTATTCAATTTTCGGTGATGGGTCAGAAGGACATGCGTTCGCTCCAAACTCAGGATCCAGGCGGCGCCGGTGATATGCCCGATCTGAAGTGAACGATCAAAACACCGGGTGTTCTCGATAATGAATTGCCGAGTGGTTTCCAACAAACGAACTTCCTCGTCATTGGATGCCCGGTACATGGATAACTTATCCAAAAGCAGTCGGCGGTGCATTCTGATTTAGAAATATTAGTGAATCGCTGGACGAGATATTATTTCTTGGACGCGACGGATGGCTGCAGGATCGGGAAAAATAGTTTGAATGACGAGCCTTTGCCCACTTCACTTTCGACGGTGATCTTGCCGTTATGTTTTTTCATGATCTC
>CAZHUW010000137.1:0-9021 GCA_964535295.1 uncultured Bacteroidota bacterium | reverse complement strand
GGTTCGTATACCGCCCCGGCCGTCAATTCTCCTCCGACTTCCAGAGCAATACTCACGGCAAACATGGGCATGCCGTGGATAAAATTGGTTGTACCGTCAAGCGGGTCAATGATCCATCTGCAAGCGTTCACATTTTCATGTCTGCCGGATTCTTCAGCCAGAATTTCATGATCGGGGAATGCACGGCGGATATATTTAATGATCGCCGATTCGGCATCCTTATCCACTTCCGTAACAAAATCATGGTGTTGTTTGGCCTCGACCTGAAGAACCTTTCCGTATCCGTCCATGATCACACGGCCCGCCTGCATCGCGGCCCCTACGGCAACATGCAGCGCATTCCTTGTGCTTGTCAACTAATGTATTCTCCTATAATTCTCATCGCGCCTTCTGGATCAGCCGGATCTGCTCGATCCGCTGCTTTGAATATTTGCCGTAATCGCTGGTCACGCCGTTCACACGGATAATATCCTCGTAGAGCCGTACGGCTTCGTCATATTTAGACAATTTCACATAACATTCCGCCGCCTGGCTCTTTGCCGCGCTGGCCCAGTCGAATTTCTTTCCGAGGGTCAGATAAGGGATACGCAGATACTCTAGCAACGCCTGCTCAAAATTACCCATAGCCCAATAGGTTTCGGCCAGATTGAACTGGATCTCGGCCTCGTCTTCACCCGATGCGATCTTGATCAGATCCTTGAAATATTCCAGCGCGCGGTTATACGCCTTCAGGTTTTTATGCATCACGCCGATATCGATACGTTTTGAGAAGATATTGACCGGATCATCGTCGGGGAATTTTTCGAGATATTGTTGAATAAGCAGTAATGCATTCTCATAATATCCGGCCGCTTTATATACTTTGATCAAAAAATCGGTCCCATATTTTGCGTCGGCAATTTTAATATAAGGGTTCTGAAGCGCCAGTTTAGCCGCCTCCATGGCCGTTTGCGGTTGTTCCAGCCGGAAAGCCTCATTGGCCAATCTCAGATAAACTTTGGGAAGGATCTCGCTGTTCGGATATTTTTGCGGGATCTGCTGCATCAGTTCGAAACCTTCTTTGCTCTTGCCTTCATTAAAACGGATAACACTCATTTCGTACATCACCTCGGGAATGATCGCAGACGCCTTGTATTCTTCTAAAACCCGAGTGTAGGTCTTAAACGCAAGTTCGTAATTCGTTCGCGCGCCCTGGTATTGATAATATCGGCCTAATTCATACAGGAATTCGGCTTTATAATTCAATAGCAGGACCTTTAATTTCTTATCATCGTCGTATTTCTTATTAAAATCTTTTTCAAGGGCCGTGGTAGCATTGATCTGGCCCAAACGATAGGCGCATACGATATTTCTGGAATCAAAAATGATCTGCTGTAGTTTATCGGTGGACCATTCGGTCAACTTCTGATAGGCAGATTTTGCGGAATCGTATTGTTCCGATATAAAGTGGATCTCAGCTACACGGTTTAACGCCTTATAGCCGGCTTCCGTTCTTGGAAATTTATTACTGAGATCACGGTAATACTTTATCGCATTCTTATAGTCCTGTTTGGTGTCGTATAATTGCGCTAAGGTGCTCAACGCTTTCAAAGCGTAGTCTCCCCCGTTATCGGGATAGAGATACGTTTCATAATACTCGATGGCTTTCGTCCAGTTATTCAGTTTCTCGTAGGCATAGGCAATCTTATAATCCGATGCCTGATGGGATGCCGAGCGAGAGGATGAGATGTCCAGTTCGGCAAACTCATCCTTATTGATATTCATACTGCTCTGAAACGCCTGAATAGCTTTTTCATACTGCTGGGCAAAAAGATAATTATTACCAATGCCCTGAATTGCGCTGTCGGCATATGCGGTATAATAATACTGATTGATCAATTCATTGTAAGCTGTAATGGCTGCCTGATATTCGTTGTTGTCTTCCTTATATCGGGCCATCATGAATTTCACATGCGCGATGTGTTTGCCGCGCGGCCGGAACGTGAGATATCGGTTCATCGAAGAAAAATAACCTTCTTTGTTCTTAAGGAACGCGTAACAGCGTATGGCGTTAAAATAAGCGTCGTCGGCATACGGGCCATCCGGATAGAGCCGCAGGATCTCATCATAGCATTCCAGAGCTGAAACAAATTTCTTTTGGCCGGCGGAAATCTCTTTCGTTCCAGTGCCGGTCTTTTTTGCTTTTGCGTCTTTTTTGACGGTATCCGGTAAAGCTACTTCCTTCAACTCCCATAATGCATTCCCCAAACCCATCAATATTTTATCGCGCAATAGAGACGCAGGATACCGTTCCAGCAGTGCCGCGTAGGATTCTTTGCTTTTTCGCGCTTCTTCTTCAGAATTTGTATACTTTTGTAAATTACTTTCAACGATGTACACAGCCGCTTCATCCGCGTACTTCCCGACTGTTAATTTCTTGTACATATCCAATGCGCTGTCGGCATAAGTTTTAAATTCAGGTGATTTTTTCGATAGACGATCGTAGGATAAGGCAGTAAAATAGGCTGCGTCTTCGGATAATGTTTTATTCTTAGTCGCAGCCATCACACTACGGAAAATGTCTGCTGCGCCTTTATAATCTTTCAATTCCTGAAAAAATAAATTTGCGTAGGAGAATAACATCTCGTCTTTAGGTCTTTCAGCGATCACGTCGCCAAGCAGATAGACGATCCGTTCAGTCGTTTTATTGTTACCCTCCGGGTGATACATACCGATATAATTAAGTTCATCATTGACGGCATCCAGCAGGGAACTTCCAGGGAAATCATTTTTGAATGACCGAAGAATATCCAACGCTTCTTTGATCCGGGCGTTTTGCCGGTATGCGACGGCGAGATTGAAACGAATCAGATCGGAATGAGTATTCTTTGGGAACGCTTTCGATAAAGTCTCATAAGTAATGGCTGCTTCGGGGTAATCTTGCAGATCTTTCTGAAGAAGCATACCGCGGCGCAAAAGTACGCGGTCCAGTTGCGGATATTCCGGGTAACGGCTTATGAACTGCTGATAATAAGCGGCGGCCTCTCGGTATTTTTTTAAGGAAGTATAATTTTGAGCCAATTTCAGATAAGCCAATGGCAAATAAACCACATTATCCGCTTTGTCACCCCAGGTAGTAATGATCGTAACATAACGTTCATTGGCTCCGTCAAAGCGGTTGAGTTTTTCCAGTACCATCCCCAATTTGAATGCGGCTTCGATCGTATTTAAACTGTCATAAACGCCTTCTGCTATTTTTTTATAGAAATCGGATGCCTGAACGAATTGACCCTGCATATAATAAATATCGCCGATATTGATCTGCGCTGAGTTTTTAAGCGAGGACGGTATAATGGGCGCTGCCGCCACACTTTCAAACATGGTCTTGGCATCGGTGAACTTCTTTTCACGGGTAAGGATCAGACCCATTTCAAACTGCGCATAGGCGTTCATTTTGGTTTTGCCGTAACGGGCAATGATCTTATTGAATGCGCTGCGCGCTTCATCCGAGCGCCCCAATTCGTCGCTGATCCTGGCGCGTTCGTACATGGCTTGCGCGACAAGTTCCGGATCCTTGGCTTTATCCATGACGTTCTGAAACTCGATCGAAGCCTGCGTGTAATTCTTCTCATTTTTCAGCAGCAACGCCAGTTTTAACCGGCTTTGATGCGCTTCCGAAATGTCCGGCTGATCGGCGATCAATTTCTGTAATTTATCCTTGGCGCTTCGTAGGTCCCCGGCTTTGATGAAATAGTCGCTCGCAAGCAGAATGGATGAGACGGCGTTGGGAGACCCGGGATAAAATGTCCCGATGGTCGTCAGTGAATTGGCTGCGCCGGCATAATCTCCCATGGCCGCATAACACTCCGCAACCTTTTGCCAGGCATCCGGCGCACGTTTATCTTTTGGGAAGTCAATAGCCAGGAACTGGAAATCACGCCGCGCGCTTTCATAATTCTTATCGCTGAAATAGGCCATACCCGAATAGAAGCGCGCGTCAGGAATCCGCATGTCAGCAGGGTAATTTTTTATGAATTTAGAGAACTCCTGAGCTGCGAGTGAATAGAGTTTATCTTCGTACAGCTTGCGCGCATATAAAAAATCCGTATCCGAATTGCTTACCTGCGCCGAGAGCGAATGGAACGCAACGAACAGCCAAACCAAGGCAATATATTTAAATTTCATAAACTCCCCTGTTCTATCTCAACATGAGATTTGCATATTTGACCATCAGGCGGCGTTCAATGCCGTCATTGAATAGGATCGTAACTTTTTGTTTATCGCCGAGTCCTTCGCTTTCCGTAATGCGACCGGATCCGAACGTCGGATGCTCCACGTGCTGTCCAAGACGGTATTTCATTTCGGAGACCTGCGCCTGTTCCAACATCTCCTGTGAAACATCTTTCAGGGAACGCGAACCGTTCGTTTTGGATTCAGAGGATCTTCTCCGGGATCCGAAACGCAACATTTTCTTGTCCAGATTACTTTCTCCGTCCAAACCCATCTCACCGTACGTGGAGCTCGCTTTTTGTCTGCGTGTCACCTCTTTAGGTATCTCTTCAAGGAAGCGCGACGGGTACGTGGTAAAAATGTTATTGAAACGCATGCGTCGTTTTGCATAAGACAAATAAAGTTCACGTTGTGCGCGGGTGGCGCTTACATAAAACAACCGTCTTTCTTCTTCCAGCTGGTTTTCATTCTCCATCGAGTTCTCATGAGGGAAAAGACCTTCTTCCAGACCCGCGACGATGACCACAGGGAATTCAAGGCCTTTGGAACTATGGATGGTCATTAAAGAAACGGCATTCTTCGTTTCATCCAGTTGATCGATATCGGTAACAAGCGCAACGTCCTTCAGGAAGGCATCGAGCATATTCTCATCGTTTTCCACGGGATCGAATTTCATTGAGAATTCACCGATGGCCGTCAGCAGTTCCACCACATTCTCATAGCGCGCGATCGACTCGACGGTATTTTCCTGTTTGAATGTCTTAAGTATCCCGATCTCTTCAATAAGTACACGCACCCATTCGCTCAAAGCCATTTGTTCCCTCAATTCACGGTACTTCTGGATAAATTCCGTAAAATGCTGGATACTTACCGTGGCTCTTTCCTGAAGCCATCCGGCGCCGAATTGACGCACATGCAAAAGCGTATCGAACAAGGTCATATTCTGCGCTTCGGAGAATTCCTCCAGTTTTTCTATCGTGGTTTTTCCGATTCCACGGGTCGGATAATTGATCACGCGTTTGAGACTGATCGCATCGGAAGGGTTGGCGATCAATTTCAGATACGACAGGATATCTTTGATCTCCTTCCGCTCATAAAAACGAAGACCGCCAACGATCAGGTAAGGGATCGTATATTGACGCAGCGCTTCTTCCAGAACCCGTGTCTGTGCGTTGGTGCGGTACAAAATAGCGAAATCGGAGAATTTCCGCTTATGGGTATGGATCTCTTCCTGAATGATCTGGGCAATGGCCCTCGCCTCCACACGGTCGTCGCTGCATTCCAGTATCGTGATCAATGAACCATCGGATTTCTGCGTCCATAATGTCTTGCCTTTACGCATGATGTTGTTCTTAACCACTTCGCTAGCGGCTTTCAGGATATTCTGAGACGAACGGTAGTTCTGTTCGAGTTTGTATACCTTTGTTTCGGGATAATCCTTCTCAAAATTAAGGATGTTCCCGATATCCGCATGGCGCCAGCCGTAAATCGATTGGTCATCGTCTCCGACCACGCATATATTTTTATATTTGGAAGCCAGCATATTCATCAGGATATATTGCGCACGATTGGTATCCTGGTATTCATCAATATGGATATAACGGAACTTTTCCTGATAAAATTGAAGCACATCGGGATAAGCCTGAAAAAGTTCGATCGGTTTAATGATCAGGTCGTCAAAGTCGAACGCGTTGGATTTTTTAAGGCGACGTTCATAGTCTTCATAGATCAGAGCCGCTTTTTCATCGATCGGGTTATCCGCCGTTCTTTTCAAATGCGCCGGCGTTTCAAACGTATTCTTAGCACGTGCGATCTTGGAACGCATGAGGTTTGGAGAATACAGTTCCTGGGATATATTAAGGAATTCCATTGAGAGTTTCACGGCATTGAGCTGATCTTCGCCATCGTAGATCGTATAATTTTTTGAATACCCGATCTTATCGGCTTCAAAACGAAGGACTTTCCCGAAGATCGAATGAAAAGTACCGATCCAAATCTTACGGCTGTCCGCGCCGACGAGCCGTTCGACGCGGTGTTTCATTTCTTCAGCCGCTTTGTTTGTAAACGTGACCGCCAGCAGGTAGAACGGACTGACATTATTCACATTCAGCAAATAAGCAATGCGCCGGGTGAGTACATTGGTTTTTCCGCTCCCCGCACCGGCTAAAATTAATACCGGCCCCTCGGTCGTTTGAACGGCTGATTTCTGTACGTCGTTTAAACCCTGAAGAATGGCTGAGGCTGACAAAAAATCTCCCGCTTAAAAATAAAAAAATATTTCACACTTTCTGTAAAAGCACGCCCAATGTATAAAAGCGAGGTTTTAAAAGCAAGCAATCTCAAAAATAAAAAATCCCGAAATGATCGGGATTTCATAAAAAACAAATGATTTAAAAGCGTTTAGCGCACAACAAGCACCTTGGTGGTAGCTTTGATACCCGGCGCTTTAAGAACGGCAATGTAAACCCCATTCCTTACTTTCTGGCCGTTCATGTTGGTTCCGTCCCAGGTAATTCTTGAAATAACGTTTGGAGCGATCGGATCGTTATTTCGTAATTTTCTAACAAGGTTACCGGCCAATGTAAATATCTCCACGGTGGCGGCGCCAGCGGACTTCGCTACAAACCGGAATTCAGTCTCGTCTTTGGTACCACTTCCAAATGGATTAGGATAATTGAGGAATTTCTGAGCATTGGGACCTGATGTGGAAACAATACCCGTCTGCGGTGTTTGCATCGATGGGTCATCAGCCGGAATATCCTCTACCCTTCTTCCGCGATCGTCAACTACTTCAACCGGCGGTAACAATCCCAGAGGAACATTATTCACATCATATCCCAGTGTATCGTAATCAAAGGCTTCCACTTGCGCCAAACGAATACTAAAGTTTCTGTTGGTACCCTGAACGCCGGCTTTCACATAAACCGCGAACGAAACCGTATCGCTGATGCCGCTGCGGACAAACAATCCGTCAAAAACGGTTGCCATGCTCTTGGTTCCGGGTGCACGGTACTGCCGTCCGTTAATTCTGACAATTGCTGAATCGGTATTACTCAGATCGGTTCTTCCAAAAATATCGTTGGTACGATAACGGTACACTTGAATCGAATCAATGAGGTCCTTCCAATTATCAACTTTCTGGACTCCGGATCCGACAACATATTCATACACTTCAAAACCAAAATTACGTGTCAATATATGGCCTGTTACCGGTGAGCCGGTCAGGTTCAGATTATCCAAAGACAACACTAAGATATCTCTGATGCGTTCGCCTTCAGCGGCAGCGCGTGCGCTCGTATCAGTCGGGATACGTTTGATCTGCAACTTCTTATTTTCTGATGAAACGGTAATGTTAACCGAGTTATTTACCTCCGATGCAGCCTGTCCCGTATTTGCGTCATTCACTTTCAGAGTGCTGAATCGAATGACCAGCGGATGACTGAAATTACCGCCCGGCGCTACAATGCTCCAACGGAGTGAATCATCGCCCGCGTCCGTGTTAAAGGTCGTGTCAATCGGCGTCGCAACAAATACCTGGCCGGGTAAATAAATCAATGAATCCAAACGGGCCGATCCTGTCCCGTTAATTTCTGCCCTGCCGGTATTCGATACTTTGGCGCGCAGAATAAATGTCTGACTCGGCATAACAAACTTATCGGTCGCGTCGAGAGGTTCAACCACGTCGGCTCTCATGGCCAGTCTTGCTTTGGTCTGAACGGTGATAGGTATACCTTTCTTAGCAGAGCTTACCGGCAGGCCGCTGTTCTTATCATTACCGCTGAACTGAACGTAGATCGTATCAACACGTTCGTCGTTAGGAATCGTATTGGACGCCTTGACGCTCCAAACGATCGACGTGACCCCGTCGGCGATCGGTTTATCCAGCGTATCGCCGGAAACGATATATAATCCCGAATTATTATTGGAGAATGATATCGATGCAATCTTCTTTACCAGTGAATTCAGAGGCTGCACACTGGCCTGTATCGTGAATGTCTGTTCAGTCGATACCGTGTCTTTCTTGCCGGGCAGCGTGATCGTGTCGCCGAAGATATTGGCCGTGGGTTCCGTGTAAACCCTGATCGTGTCGGTTGCTTTGCTCATATAGGCCGCAAGATTCGAATTAACATCCGACGGAGGTGTGCTGATGCTAACCCTGATCGTGTCCGTGCTTACAGGCGTTGACGTCAATAACGTCCATTTGATAGAATCGCCGATCAGGAACGTCTGCGTAGGCAGGCCGCTTACAAAACTCAAACCGCCGGACAGATTCAGGGTCAAAGCGCCGATTGCATTAACGGCTGCGGATCCGGAATTCGTCACCATCGCCGATACGATGAACTGTTGACCTGCAGAAACGGTATCATCAATCGCGCCAAACGGACTGATGATCGACATATTCACGCTGAGATCTGCGCGGCGAACTACTGTAATAATTCGTGATTGCGGCACCAGCGTCGTACGAATGATCTGCGTAGTCGTATCGACGCCGACAAAATATACGCTGAATGTATCGATGCTGGCCGTGTCTTTATTGGATACGATCGTCCAGTAGACATACGCAGAATCGTTGATATTCTGCGGAACATTCTGCGTAAGGCTGTCCGGTGTGGAGAATCGTTGTTTGTTAAGCCCGAGCACTGCGCGGATATTGCTCAAACGGGACATACTCTTGACCTGCGCGCGCAGCCTGAACTGCTGGAATGAAGACACCGTGCCGTCCGTTGCTCCGCCAGGCGAGTCCACGATCAGTTCCGTTGCGACCAGAGTTCCGACCTTGCTGGCTTTTATCATCACTGAGTCGTTCAAATT
>CAZHUW010000136.1:0-9045 GCA_964535295.1 uncultured Bacteroidota bacterium | reverse complement strand
GACTGATCGAGCTTTCCCTTATATTGTTGTAAGGTCGGAATGTCTTTGATCAATTTTTCTTTGGCAGTCTTCCAGGCGTCGTCGCTTGGATAAATTTGCGTAAGATCCCATTTGTGCTTATCCTCGATCTTGGCACGATCGCGTTCCTGCGCAATACCGCTTGAAACGGTTGCAATGAAAAAGAGGAATAATAATCCGTAAGTAAAATCAGGTGCGTGCATACAACTTCCTTTCATTTAAACTTTAGATAAGTTAAAAAACGCGCTTGGTTGGTTTGACAACTGTGTTACGCAGAAACCTGCGGCAAAGTTCGACTTTTCTTAACCAATTTTTTCAACCCATCCGAATGGATCGGTTTTTTCGCCGTATTGTATGGCAAGGATTTCATTATAAAGTTTCAATGAGATCTCTCCGATCTTGCCGTCACCAACCTTATAATTCTGTTCTTTGTAATGAAGTTCACTGACCGGCGAGATGACCGCGGCCGTTCCGGTTCCGAATACTTCTTTCAATTTACCGTTCTTTGAGCCTTCCATGATCTCGTCGATGCTAATGCGGCGTTCGGAACATTTGATGTTCCAACTTTTGAGCAATTTGATCACAGAATCGCGAGTGATACCGGGCAGGATCGTTCCGGTAAGCGGCGAGGTAACCACTTCGTCGTCAAAACGGAAGAAAATATTAGTGGTTCCTACTTCTTCCACATGTTTCTGGTCGATCGCGTCCAGCCACAATACCTGGCTGTAACCCATTTTTTTAGCTTCCTGCGCGGCATAAAGGCTGGCGGCATAGTTAGCCCCTGTTTTAGCTTCGCCCACACCTCCGCGGACTGCACGCACGTATTTGTCGGAAACAAAGATTTTGATGGGGTTGAATCCTTCCGTGTAATACGTTCCGGCGGGACCGACTATTATATAGAACAAGTATTCTCCGGATACGCGTACCCCGACCGACGCTTCAGTTGCGATCATTGTGGGGCGGATATACATAGACGTTTCACGAGCGGTGGGGATCCAATCTTTGTCCTGTAATACGAGTTTTTTCATGGCATCGTGAACAAAATCGACGTCCAATTCCGGCATACAGAGCCTGCGTGCAGAATTATTCATGCGGATGAGATTGTCTTTGGCGCGAAAGAGAAAGATCCCGTTCTTATTGCGATACGCTTTCAGTCCCTCGAATATCTCCTGGGCATAGTGTAATACCATGGCCGCCGGATCCAACTGAAGCGGACGGTAAGGTTCTATCCTTGCCTCGTGCCACCCTTTTTTAGCGTCATATTTCATCGTAAAAAAATGATCCGAGAAGTATTTACCAAAACCCAACGACGAGTCGAAGGCAGGTTTAGTCTTCTTTTTATCTTGAGCGACCGATATAATTTCAAGTTCCATAAGAAAGCCCTTTCAATTTTAAGCGCCGCAAATATGGCAATGTTTTTTCGATAAAACAAGCCTAACTTGAATTAAATTTACCGTCCTGAGACTTGAATTAGACCGCACGATTTTATACATTTATTTTTAAATCCCCATAATGAGGAGTTTATATGGCTTCGGAAGTTAAGGTTTTCGACCTCCCGGCGGACTTATTCTCTAATTCAGCGGAAAAGATCGTTGCTATCGCCAAAGAAGCCATCCAAAAGAACGGGCGCTTCAGCCTGGCCCTTTCAGGGGGTCAAACGCCTAAAGGCGTATATTCCGTTTTGGCATCGCCGGAATTCAAGGACAAGATCGACTGGAAAAAAACGCACGTGTTTTGGGGAGATGAGCGCCCGGTGGTCCGCACGCATCCGGACAGTAATTATCGTATGGCCAAAGAGTCCTTACTCGACGCGGCCGGAATTCCGCAGGGCAACATCCATCGGATAGGCAGCGAGGAAGACCCGATGTTGGCGGCACAGCAATATGAGGACGAACTGCGCGACTTTTTTGATATAGCCGAAGGTACATTTCCTTCGTTTGATCTGATCCTTTTAGGTATGGGTGATGACGGTCATACGGCCTCACTGTTTCCGGAGTCCGAAGCTCTGCAGATCAAGGACAGACTGGTAGTGGATAATTATGTGAAAAAGCTGAATACGCATAGAATTACGTTCACATTTCCTGTCATTAATAATGCGCACAATGTTTTGTTCCTGGTATCCGGTTCCGCTAAAAGTAAAATGATCAAACAAATTATGGAAAACTCAAATACGGGAAATCCCCTGCCTTCTCAAATGGTAAATCCAATGCACGGCTCTTTGTTCTGGTTTCTCGATAAAAACGCCGCTGCCGACCTGAAATAAAGTAATATCTGTTCCATTGGTCGGTCTAATAATCGGGTTCATATGAAAAAAGTATTGATCATTCCGTTTTTGGCTATTGTTTTTTTCAGCACCATTCTGCGCGGCCAGCAAAAAAATTATTTGATCGAACGTATATCTCTCGAGCAAGGGCTATCCCAAAGCGCCGTTAATACTATTTACCAGGATAAGAAAGGTTTTTTGTGGTTCGGAACACAGGACGGGCTCAACCGTTATGACGGCTACCATTTTACCGTCTACAAGAGCGAACCCGGCAATGAAAACAGCTTATCCAATAACTGGATATCGGCGTTGTACGAAGACGCCGAAGGCAATATGTGGATCGGAACTCTCGGCGGCGGGTTAAACAAATTATCCGATCAAAAGGTGGAATATTATCTGCATGACCCTGCGGATGCACAGTCTCTTTCAGGAGACAATGTTACATCGGTTCATGGCGATAGTTTGGGCAGAATATGGGTAGGAACTCAGGATAACGGAGTGAGTGTATTAGACCCGAAAACCGGAAAATTTATCGTTTTCAAAAATGATCCGCAAAAGCCGAGCAGCCTTTCTGACGATCATATTTTTGCTGTTCTGATTGATCGTTATCAGACCTTGTGGGTTGGAACGCGAAATGGCCTGAATAGAATGGATCTATCGGGAGAAATTCGCGAGAACTTCACCACGATACGTGTTAATTCAAACGATCCACAGGCCTTGTCTGACAGCCGGATATATGCGTTATATGAGGACCGGTATTCTCCATATATATGGATAGGCACTCTTAGGGGCGGATTGAATAAATGGGATCGCACCCAAAACAAATTCATTCATTTTAAGAATGATCCGCAAGATCCAAAGAGTATTTCGCGAAATAATGTTGTTGCCATCGGCCAGGACAACCTTGGACAGATCTGGGTTGGTTCTATTGAACGGGAACTGAACATCTTGCACGACGGAAAATTTACCCGTTATAAGCACGATACGAAAAACCCCAGAAGTTTATCCAATAGCGAGATCCTTAGTGTTTTCTGTGACCGCTCCGGCGCGTCTTGGGTCGGAACTTCCGGCGGAGGTATCAATAAGTTTACAGAAAACAAATTTACATTGTTTCGATCCATCCCGGAGGCGCCTCATACTCTTTCCGGTAATGATGTTTGGGCGATTTATGAGGATGCACAAGGTGAGTTGTGGGTGGGTACTTCCGGATCAGGTTTAAATCGCTATAAGAACGATGGATATACCTATTATGTTCACGATGCAAAGAATCCCGGATCCATCAGCTATGATGTGATCAATGCGTTGTGTGAAGATCGGAACGGCAATTTGTGGATTGGAACGGATGTGGGGCTTAACAAATATGAAAAAAATGCTAAAACCGCAGGCATCAATAAATTTGTGCAATTTAAACTCGATTCCGTTGACTCAAAGAGTTTGTCCAATAATCAAATAACCGATCTGCTTCAGGACAAAGAGGGTAACTTATGGATCGGGACATTCGGCGGAGTCAATCGTATCAAGGCGTCCGAACTGGAGAAATCTAAGCCGGTTTTTGAACGGTTTTTAAAGGATTCGTCCGTTTATGGTTTGTCTGATAATGTGATCATGGTCTTAGCGGAAGCTTCAAATGGACACATTTGGATCGGCACGCAGAACGGCCTCAATGAATATGACGGGAAAAAATTCACCGTTTACAAAACAAATCCGGAACAACCGGAAGCCATTTCAAATAATGTTGCGCTTTCCTTGTATTTCGATAGTAAAGATAATCTGTGGATCGGAACCCATGGCGGCGGCGTGAACTTATTTAAAGACGGTAAATTTAAAACGTATACTCAAAAAGACGGTTTACCCAATAATGTCGTCTATGGAATTGAAGAGGATTCCACCGGGCAAATGTGGTTCAGCACCAACCAGGGGATCTGCCGCTTCAGTCCCGGTAAGAAAGGTCGTGAGGCTTTTCGAAATTATGATACACGGGACGGGCTCCCGAGTAATGAGTTCAATCAATGGTCCTGTTTCAAGAACAAGAGGGGACGCATTTTTTTCGGCGGAATTAACGGCATGGTGAGTTTTGATCCTAAAGAGTTTACCGAAAGCGATTATATTCCTCCGGTTTATATTACGGATTTCAAAAAATTTGATAAAGCCGTGCAGTTTGATGGCGGCCTGCGTAAAGAAAAAAACATAGAAATCTCGTATAAAGATAATTTCTTTGGTTTTGAATTTGTCGCTTTGGACTATCGGACACCGGAAAAGATCCAGTATGCATATAAATTGGAAGGGTTTGACAAAGACTGGGTCTATTCAAATGACCGCCGTTATGCGACCTATACTAATTTGGACGGAGGCCATTATGTTTTTAAAGTCAAAGCCACCAACAGCGACGGAATATGGAACGAAAAACCAACGGAGCTGAAACTCGTTATCACACCGCCCTTTTGGAAAACCATCTGGTTTCAGTTCTCTTCCGGTCTTTTGCTGATCATTGCAGCTTACAGCTTTTATCAATCCCGTCTGCGCAGCATCAAAATGCACAACATCATGCTCGAGAACAAAGTGGCTCAGCGTACTCGTGAGATTGAAGACAAGAATAAGATGCTTGACCGTCAAAACAAGGAGCTTGAACTGAAGAATGAACAGATCGAAAAACAGCAGGCTCAGATGGTACAAGCGGAAAAGTTGTCATCGCTCGGACGGCTCGTCTCGGGCGTTGCCCATGAAATGAATAATCCTCTGAATTTTACATATGGAAATTCAGCTAATCTGGAGATCGATTTCAAAGAAGTCCAAGGAATCATACAGAAAGCTCTGGATGAGAAAAAGATGGATTCGGATGTTGTCAATGAGCTTAATTTTCATATGACGGAAATGTATGAAATGATCCGCGCCATCAAAGTAGGGACCGAGCGGATCAAAGATATTGTGATCGGTTTGCGGGACTTCTCAACTTCAGACGGTTCAGCGGCTACCGAGATAGATGTTGCCCTGAATCTGGAATATATGTTAAGTTTACTGCGGTCCCGCGACAGGCGTAATATCACCATCCTGAAAAATTTTACACATGTTCCTAAGATCAAAGGATTTCCAAGCCATTTAAATCAGGCGATGCTGCAGGTCATGATCAATGCGATCGAAGCCATCGAAAGAAGAAATTATGAAGGCAATGAAGGTTGTGTGAAAATAAGCTGTTACACGGAAAAGCCGTACGTCGTGATATCCGTTGAAGACAACGGCGTCGGTATAAAGGAAGAAATAAGGAACAAGATATTTGACCCGTTCTTTACAACAAAAGAAGTAGGAAAAGGAACCGGTTTGGGCCTTTCAATCTGCTATGGCATCATTCAAACCCACAGAGGTAAAATTACATTTGATACGGAAGTAGGAAAAGGCAGTGAATTTAAGATGTATCTTCCGATCGCTGATTGAAATTCCACTTGAAAAGTTTTTTTTATCTTTGTAGGTTCCCACGTTTTGACGAACACATCCGACATATTTGAAAAAACAACCGTCTCAGAAAAGGAAACCGGCCAATTTGGCCGTTTTTTTTCAAAGAAATTGCGTCCGGGCGATGTGGTGGCGATGTTTGGGGATGTGGGCAGTGGCAAAACCGTTTTTGTCAAAGGTATATGCGAGGAATTAGAAGCTGAAGAACCTGTCAATAGTCCCACTTTTATCATATTAAACGAATATTCGGGACAACTTTCGGGGCAGCGGATACGCATCCACCATTTCGATTTTTACCGGGTTGTGAGATCTAAAGATATCGATGAATTAGGGGTGGACGAATATTTCGGCGCTCAGGACAGCGTCACGCTGATCGAGTGGGCGGAACATATTCAGGAACATTTGAAAGAGAAATACTGGAAAGTCGTTTTTCTGAAGCAAAACGAGAATGAAAGGAAAATTCGAATTGAACTTTTGCAATAAAAGTCTGAAATGATTATCTTAGGTGTTGAAACATCATCCGCGATTTGCGGTTTGGCGCTTTCTGAAGCGGGTTCCGGAGAAATAAAACCGATTGCACAGGTCGGGCTCAATATTCCAAATGCGCATTCTGAAAAGATCATGGAGCTTCTAGACGGTCTTCTAAAAAGTGCCGGCCTGGATAAAAAAAGCATTAACGCCATTGCCGTATCGATTGGCCCGGGTTCTTTTACGGGTTTACGTATAGGACTTTCAACGGCAAAAGGTTTGGCTTTCGGTTTACAAATTCCGGTCGTTAGCGTACCGACCTTGGATGTGATAGCGGAAAAAGTAAGGTTTCTAAAAATACCGCTGATCATTGCGACCCGATCTCGTAAGAACGAATATTATGTGTGTTCCTACTTACAAGGCAAACGAACATCAGATGTGTTGGCGCTCTCCAGAGAAGAGTTGATCGACCGCATGACCCCGGAAACGGCGCTGATTTGCGATGCGCCTGCGGCGATTGAAGAAAAACTTTCTTCAGATTTGAAAGCGAAAATATTGACCATGGACACGGCGTATGCTTATCCGGATGTTTTTTATGTAACGGCCTTGGGTTACATAAGATTACAAAGCGGAGAAACGGATCCATTGGATACTTTGGTACCCATGTATATTCAAGGATTCAGAGGATCAAAGACGTGATGGTGATGGACGAATTAAATATCAAAGCTCATCATTTGATCCGGCTAATGCGGCCGGAAGACCTGGAACAGGTCATGGTCATCGAAAGGACCTCATTTGAAAGTCCCTGGACAAAAAATAATTTTTTTGATGAATTCAAAAATTCCGATCTGTCCACCCAGCTGGTTATGGAAGTTGACGGCCGCATCATTTCTTTTGCTATTATTTGGATCATCATCGATGAGTGCCACCTTGCCAATATAGCGGTTCATCCGGATTACCGCCGTCGCGGCGTGGCAGAGATTCTGCTTGAAAAGATTATAGAGATTGCCCGAGAGAAAAAGTGTAAGAAGATCATGCTGGAGGTAAGAAAGTCCAATAAGCCTGCAATGGAACTGTATGCCAAATATCGCTTCGAGAAAGTTGGTATCAGAAAAAATTATTATAATGACGGATTTATGAGGCAGGAAGACGCCGTATTGATGGATCTGAATATAACGTGAGAGGGACTATATGAATTGGTTTCAACGAACCAAAGACCGTATCAACGAAAAAACGGAAAAGAAGGAGCTGCCCAATGTGTGGACGAAATGCGACAGCTGCGGGGAGATCCTTTACAAAAAAGATCTTGAGAAAAACCTGCACGTTTGCTTGAAATGCGGATATCACTTTCGTGTTTTTGCCAAGACCTATCTTCAGATCATTCTTGACCCCAAAACGTTCAAACCCATCGACAAGAATATGATCGCCGTCGATCCTTTGGAGTTCACCGATACAAAAAAATATGCCGACCGCATAAAAACCACGATATCGAAAACCGGCTTGAAAGATGCGGTTCACACCGGCTACGGAAAGATCCACGGCAGGCCGGTTGCGCTCGCCGTTATGGATTTTGGTTTCATCGGCGGCAGTATGGGATCGGTTGTGGGTGAAAAAATATCCCGCGCGGCCGATGGGGCGTTGAAAAATAAGTTGCCGTTTATTATCGTTTCCGCTTCAGGTGGTGCGCGTATGATGGAAGGCGCATTGTCTTTGATGCAGATGGCTAAAACGAGCGCAAAGCTCGCCCTTCTGCATGAAGCCGGGTTGCCTTTTATTTCTGTTCTGACCGACCCAACCACCGGCGGAGTTACCGCAAGTTTTGCTATGTTGGGCGATGTGATACTGGCGGAACCCGGAGCATTGATCGGATTTGCCGGGCCGCGTGTTGTAAAAGAAGCGACGGGAAAAGATCTTCCTGAAGGCTTTCAAAGGGCCGAGTTCCTTGTAGAACATGGGTTTGTGGATCTTATCGTAAACCGAAAAGAACTCAAAGATACTTTATCCAGGCTGTTGATGTTTTTCGAAAATAATACCGATACGAAATTTGATATTGGTCAAGTAAACTCTAACTGATCTTAATTTACAGGAAGGCAACATGAAACATATTCTTCTTACCAATGATGATGGCATTGATTCTAACGGATTATATGCGCTTTACAAAGAATTGAAGAAAATCGGCGACGTTACGGTCGTGGCGCCGCATCTTGAAAAGAGCGCGGTCGGTCACGCGATCACGATCAACGAACCCATTCGTGTGATCGAATATCACCGGCCAGATAAATTCAATGGGTTTGCCATCTCCGGAACGCCTGCGGATTGTGTGAAAATAGCCGTCAAAAGTATTATGTCAAAGAAACCGGATATTATAGTTTCCGGCATCAATCACGGCTCTAATACGGCGACCAATGTGTTGTATTCCGGCACAGTTTCCGCAGCAACGGAAGGGATTATTTTAGGCATCCCATCCATTGCATCATCGCTTCTCAGTTTTGATCATAAAGCGGACGCTTCCTATGCCGCAGAATTCACCGCGCGGTTGGCCAAAACGGTAATGGAAAAAGGTCTGCCGCAGGATACATTGCTCAATGTTAATGTTCCGGCCTTTAAAAAATCTGAGATCAAAGGAGTATCCATAACACGACAAGGGCGGGGCCGGTACGATGAAATTTTTGAACAACGGCATGATCTCAATGGACGTGCCTATTACTGGCTCACGGGCAAGAAAATGATACTGGATACAGCAGATGATATTGATGATGTGGTGGTATTAAAAAACTATGTCTCGGTCACGCCGATCCAGGTAGACATGACCAATTATAAAATGCTGGATACGCTGAAGGATTGGGCGT
>CAZHUW010000135.1:0-9046 GCA_964535295.1 uncultured Bacteroidota bacterium | reverse complement strand
GGTGTGTAACGTCCTCTCGCTCAACTAATCTTACAGTTGTGTAACCCAGATGGAACCACTGTAAGGTAATTCAAAATTACTTCTTAGTTGATTTCTTAGCGGTTTTCTTTTTCGAAGTCTTCTTGGTCGACTTCTTTGCACCGGCTTTTTTCGTTGCCATGTTCAAGTTTCCTTTCACCTTGTTAAACTTTAGTTAATTAAGTGAGAGCACCTTCATTCTCTCACTACTATCTTAACTTTTTTTGTTTTGAAAGTCAACAAAATTCTGCATTTAGAGAAAAGTTTTTTTATTTCACAAATTAAAAAAATACCAAAAGATTACAAAAAAGCAACATTGCAGCATCGATTCCTCGCAAAGCCTTATACCATGATATTATGCGGGCACTCAATATTTTCTTTCGAAAAGAATATTTCATATCAAAAAATTTTTTAAAAGAAAAAATTTATCTCCGCGTCGTGAAATAATCCAAATATTGACGATGAAAAAAAATAATTAAATGAAATTATATTATTAAGCAGTGATTTTTAAACAAGGCGAGATGATTATTTTTTAATCGCGGCGACGTTTCACGTTTTTCCTGACGCGGTCAAGTTGCTTTTTTGCGTTAAGATGCTCCTCTAGGGTTTTTGAAAAGATATGTTTTCCGGATCCGTTGGCTACCATGTAGAGATAATCGACATTGGCTGGATAAAGAGCGGCTAAAATGGAAGCTTTGCCTGGATTATTTACAGGCCCTGGCGGAAGACCTTTATACTTATAAGTATTGTACGGGCTGTCGATTTCCAGGTCTTTGTTGTACAAGCGCCGCGGCCCGTCAGGAATAATGAATTGCACAGTCGGATCGGCCTGTAAAGGCATATTTTTTTTCAGACGATTATGATAAACGGCAGAGACATAATATCTTTCATCGGCATCGGCGGTCTCACCTTCTATGATCGAGGCGAAAGTGACAATCTGATGCTTTGTCAAATTCAGTTCATCCGCCCGTTTCTGAAGTGCGGAGTCAAAAAATTTATTAAACTCTCTTACCATCACACGAATAATATCCCTTTCATTCATGCCCGGATCCAAAAAATACGTGTTGGGGAAAAGATAGCCGTACAGGGCGTTTGCACGGATATTCAGCTGCCGGCAAAATGCCGTGTCGGTAATCGTTTTCATAAACCGGCCAGTATCAATGGGTAGCTTGTATTGAATAGTCCGAGCGATAAAGCGTATATCTTTGCCTTCCGGAATGGTCAAGCGTACGCTTTGCGGGATGGCATTTTGAAGGGTCCGTAGAATCTGATGATTGGACGCATGTGCAGGCAAGAGGTATTGTCCCGCTTTGAGATTTTTTTCGGCATTCAGATATTTGGCAGCATAGACAAACAATCGAGCGCTTTCAATAACCCCACTTTCTTCTAAGATGTGGGAAATCTCATTGAGCGTGGCACCACGCGGAATCGTAATCAGTAGTTTTTTGTCTGCCGTAACGGCATCCATGTTAATAGCAGGTGCATTGTATAAAACCAATTTATAAAAACCGGCTACACCCACCATCCCGAGTAAAAGAATAATTCCTAGTCCAAGAAAAAGAAGGCGGATAATTATTTTTGATTTATCTGATTCAGCGTGCTGGTTGTTCAATCATTCTCCCAGAGTTAGAGTAACGGTATTCACAAAATATGGATTTTGGCGCGCCATTATACTAAGTTAAAGTTTTTTACGCAAGAATATTTACGGTAGGTAAATATAGTGAAAGGTCGTGCGGGTTAGCAAGAAATTATGGGGGTGATAGGGTTGGAACGATCTGGAATCTCATGATGAACGATGTGCCTTTGTTCTTTTCGCTCTTTACCTCAAACGTCACGCCGTGACGTTCGAAAATATCATGCACTATAACCAGCCCGAGTCCGGAACCTTTATTTTTTGTTGTAAAAAAAGGATCAAATATTTTATTCAGATAGTCTTGGTCGATACCTTCACCGGTATCACGAATGATCAGGCTGACAAATCCGCTTTCGGTGAAAAGCCTTACCCAAAGTTCTCCGCCCGCCGACATGGCTTCCACGGCATTGATCAGGATATTTAATACGGCTTGCAGGATCTGACCTGAGTCAAATTCGATATCCGGAATGAGTTCGGAAAACTCAGTGTGAAGAGTAATTCCGCTATTATCGATACGTTCACGAAGAAGGGACAATGCATTTGTAATGACCGGTTGGAGCGGTTGTAACACTTTTGCCGGTTCAGCCGTCCTAACGAATGTTAAAGTATTATTGAGAATTCCCTCGAGTCGGATCGTTTCATCTACGATGATTTTCAAATATTCCTCATTTTCAGAATAATGGTGCCGTTCAAGCATGGCGCGTGCAAATCCTCCGATGGCAACCAGTGGATTGCGTATCTCATGCGCCATTTTTGCCGATAATTCGCCGATGGCGGCAAGCCTTTCCGTACGGATCATTCTTTCCTGGCTGTTCTTCAGCGATGCATGTGCGTCTTCCAACTCTTCAACTTTTTTTCTGAGTTTGTCATACAAAACGGCGTTTTCGAGCGCTGCGACAATCTGATGCGCAAAGAGTTTCAGCATTTCAATATCCTGATCACTGATCAGACGCCCGGTAATGGCATTATCCACAACGAGCACACCTACGGCGCCTTCCTTGGAGATGAGCGGGACAATTGCCAATTGATCCGTTTCAAAAACATTTCGTATCGCAGGCGTTAAGTATTTTTCATCCTTCGACCGAATGAGAAGACAATGCCCTTGTGCAATGACTTCATGAAAAGCAAAGTAGCCGGAATCCGTTTGTATCCCGTCGCCGTTCATAGGGATTCTCAGCGACGTGACTATTTGGTTAACTCTAAAGTCACGTCCGTCCCGTACCGAGGTATAAGAGGTAAGGATATCTTTAAGTGATTGCGGTTTTTGATCCAGTTCGGTCCACAAGACACCGGCTTCTTGCGGGTCCGAAGGGCCAATCGCTTTTTTCCCTTCCAAAAAATCTTTTTCTTCATTCATAAGAAACAAGAATGCACGGTTGAAGCGAAGGCCTTGTCCGGCGGTTGCGGCGACAAGGATCATATTCAGAATCTCATCGAGATCTAATGACGCGTGAATAAGTGCGCTGATCTCATTGATTTTTGAAATATTATCCAAGGTTCGCTTGTTCTCATCTTCCAGCAGTTTCTGATGTGTCTTATCGCGTAAGATCAAAACAGTTTCATGGGCCTGCGTTGTCTCAGCCGGTATGAACATCACCGTAAGTTCACAATAAAGATGCTCGCCGGACTTGGATAAACAATGACTCATATGATGTTTGATCGTATCGTTTAGCGGCAAGGATTCCGCAAATGAATTCAACGTTCTTGAAAATGGATTATCGGGGTGAAACAGGCGATCAATCGGTTGGTCCGCCATCTCTGCTGCGGTATATTCAAAAATACTTTCGGCTCCTAGATTCCATGAGATAACATTCAAATCAGAGTTGAGCATGACGATGCCGTCGGGAGAATTAAGCGTAATGTTGGCGAGCTTGTTGTGCTCTTCAGATATTGTTTTTTCGGAGGTGATCTTAGCGGTAATGTCAAAAGTCAATTTGAGGATGATCCGGGATGAATCAATTCCACGTACGATTGGGATATAAATATTTTCTATATATTTTGTTTGTTCGTCAAGAACGGTTTCACGCACCTCGCTATGGATGGTTGAGCTTTCCAGACATTCGACTATCAGTTTACGATCATGTTCGTCGATGTCGTAATAGCGGTGGTTGATACTGTCCCAAAGCCAGTTTACGTCCTTATCGGGTATGAGAATTTTCCCGTTGATCTTTTCGATCGACTGGACCAGCTCGTGTATGGATAACGTCTCAAACATGTCCGAATTTCATTAGTTCCAAATTCCCGGAATCGTTTTTTTGCATCGATGGCATTGACCGGCAATGATGTTGTTTTTCAGGATTGTAAATCCCACGCGTTCAATGAGCAAAGTTCCGCAGTGATGACAATATGTATTTTCGAGAGTTTTGAGATGGCCCGGTAAATTGCCGGCGTAGACGTAATGCAAACCGGATTCTTTTCCTATTTTCGCAGCGTGCAGCAAGGTTTCGGCCGGTGTGTAATCCGGTTCGGTCATTTTATAGTCCGGATGAAATGCCGTGACATGCCATGGAATATCTGGAGATACCGAAGCCAGGAATTCCGCCATCGCTCTTAATTCCTGATCGGAGTCGTTAAACGTGGGGACGATCAGCGAAACGACCTCCAGCCAAAACCCTTTTTCATGTATTTCCCGGATGCTGTCAAGCACAACCTGCAGCCGGGTGCCCAGTTGCCGGTAATTCTTATCGTTGAAACTTTTTAGGTCGACTTTATAGAGATCGACGAAAGGACGAAGGTAGGAGAGCACCTCCGGAGTTGCATTTCCGTTCGATACAAATGAACAGATCATATTTTCTTTTTTTGCCTCTTTAAATATCTCGACAGCCCACTCGGAGGTGATAAGCGGTTCGTTGTAAGTGCTGGTCATCACGCGTGCTTTATACGATCGCGCAATCCCGATGATCTGTTGGGGACTTGTGGCCATCGGTTCCGTATCGGCTGAGGTATCAGAAAGTGCTTGAGAAGTGATCCAGTTTTGACAATAGGCGCAGTGCATGTCGCAACCCAACATCCCAAAACTTACTGCGCGAGCGCCGGGAAGGACGTGGAAAAAAGGTTTTTTTTCGATGGGATCAACCTGGACGCCGGCAGTGTATCCGTACGGAACGAATAATTTGCCGCGTTCGTTGAATCGTATCTTACAAATGCCTTCCCGTCCCTCTTTGATTTTACAGCGATGGCCGCAGGCATAACATTCTATAGTGTTTTCGTCTAATGTACGATAGAGTTCTCCCTCTCGGGCGTAGCGGCGAAGCGTTTTACGAAGGTTCGTGGCTGTGGGCATGATCACTCTCCTGATTATATTTCAGGCGGTTCAGTAATGTAACGTTTTTATGGGTGATTCATTCACATCCTGTCTTAAATGCCGGAGGGCGGATTATAAAAGATCACGCCCGAAATCGGCCTTTGCATCTTAAATAAAAGGTCTTCGACATGCTTCGGATTTTCGGGATTGAGCTGGTTAGCATTGATTATAAGCACAGGTGCCCACCTGAAATACATAAAAAATTCATTGAATTCCTCATTCAGCGTCCGGACATAATTCTCATCAATGGCATTCCGTCCCTTAAGATTATTTTTTATCCCGTAATTAGCATAGAGTTTTTCGAGTACCGTATCCGTAGAGTGTTGTAAATAGATCACAAGATCCGGGATAGCCACTTCTTTTTCCATGAAGTTAAACATCGCCTCGTATAAGGCTGTATCTTCCGGTTCTAACTTCAGATTGGCATAGATCCTGTCGGCAAAAAAAAGGTAATCGGAAATGACCTGATCGTAAAAGATCTCAGTCTGTACGATCTCTTTTTGGGCTTTATAGCGGTCAAGGAGTCGAAGGATGTGTTTTTTAAATACCAGATCTTTCGGATCGGCACAATGCAGGTCAATGATCGGTGAAGCACCATCCTCTTCGAGAATTGTCCGTGCGTGAGATATCAAAGCCAGGTTTTTTGCGAGGAGTGTATTATTACTTTTAACGATTCCTTCGATTGCAATAAGTTTGATTTTTTTTTGTGTTGTCAATCGGGTGGCTCCAGGAGGTTCAAGATGCTTGTTCGGTGTATTCGGTATGGATTACGTCATTGGTTCTAACTACGCTGTGGGGATCTTTCAATCCGTTATAAATTTCTTTAATCGTCTTATTTCGAATGGGACAGATCCAATCCGGAGCAATCTCACACAGCGGTTCCAATACAAATCTTCTCTCGGCATAATGAACATGCGGAATGACCAAGCCTGATATATTGAGAATAAGCCGGTCATAAAATAGAATGTCGATATCGATATTTCGTGGCCCCCATTTGACGTCCCTGCGGCGCCCTAAATTTTCTTCTACGTGCATAAAGTGGATCATCAGGTCCTGTGGTGCCTTAGAAGTTCGAATCTCCAGAACCACGTTAAGAAAATGAATTTGACGGATTGGTCCGACCGGAGCGGTCTCGTATACCGATGAGACACGGACGACTTCGGCGAATTCTCCAATGGCTATCACGGCATTTTGCAATTGTTGTAGGCGGTTGCCGATATTCGAACCTAAACTTAGGAATGCCGTGTGTTCAGTTAAATTCATTTTCTTTCCCTTGTAATTTCCACTTCCACATGTTTGATAGATCCTTTGATCGGCACGCTGGGTTTTCTGACACGGACGGTTACTTCCAGTACATCAAAATCGTGAAGTATCTTATCGGCTACGTGTTGGGCTAATGCTTCGATCAGATAAAATTTTTTTTCTGTGACCGCTTCATTGATTTTCTGGTAGACTTTGCCGTAATCGACACACAATTCCAGACGGTCTTCTCTGCTTGCTTTTTCCGTGTTAAGTCCCAGCTCTACATCGATCTCAAACCGTTGTCCCAATGTGCGCTCTTCTTCATGCGCACCGTGGTGTGCATATATGACCATGTGTGTCAGGCGAATTTTATCCAGAGGTTTCAATTCCGCGTCCTTGTAATTGTAAGAGTGTCTCAAATGCTCTTTGAAAAAACATACATTCTTTGGATTGCCTCTTTCAGCCGATCCTCCGACGTGGTCAGGGATATCCGGAAGAAGCCTTCACTGGCTTTGCCGAGGCCGGAGCCGGGTGTGACTACAACACCGGTGGATTCAAGTAGTTTCTTAGCGAAATCCATGGACGGCATTCCTTTAGGGACTTCTGCCCATACGTAAATAGTTGCATCGGGCTTCTCTGCGGTAAAACCGGCGTGGTGCAGCCCGTCGATAACGATATCCCGTCGGCGCCTATAAATGTTTATAGCCGGCTGAGTTAATTCCTCCATATGATCTAGTGCAAATGCCGCTGCTTCCTGAATAGCCAAGAACAAACCAGTATCGATGTTCGTTTTGATCCGGGTCAATCCGGCAATCAATGAGTCCTCGCCGGCCGCAAAACCTATGCGCCACCCGGTCATACTGAAGGTTTTTGACAAGGAATGAAATTCAATGCCGGTTTCCATGGCGTGTGGCACTTGCAGAAAACTTGGCGGGGGAGACTTAAAATACAATTCCTGGTATGCTGCGTCATGAGCGCCGATAATCTTACGCTGATAGCAAAATTCGGCGATACGGGTGAAGTATTTCAGATCGGCAGGACCGGTTGTCGGGTTATTGGGATAATTAAAGAAAAATAATTTTGCTTTTCGAACGATTTCCGAAGGTATCGATTCAAATTCCATCAGGTAATTGTTTTTTTTCAACAGAGGTAGAGGATGATGCGTTCCTCCGGCCAAGACCGTTCCCGTAATGTAAGCCGGATAACCGGGATCGGGCGCGATGACCACGTCGCCCGGATTCACAAACACCAAAGGAAAATGTGCTATACCTTCTTTAGAACCGATAAGGGGAACGATATTTTTCATGGTATCCAGCGAAACGCCGTAGCGTTTTTTTAAAAAACGAACAATCGCTTCGCGGAACTTCATTGAACCAACCTGATAAGGATACCTGTGATTTACCGGGTTTTGTAATGCCTGAATACATGCGTCAATGATCGGCTGAGGGGTTGGTATATCCGGATCACCGACACCAAGATCTATGACGTCTTTTCCTTGGGCTAAGGCCTCACGCTTCATCCGGTCCACTTCGGCAAAAAGATGTACCGGTAGTTCCTGAAATCGATTTGCTGTTGAAAACATGACACTGTTCCTTTCAAACAAACTCACAAAACCGTTTCAATATATTTACAAACAAGTTCCAATTCAAGCGCGCATTTGGAATTATATAAAACAAAAAACCCCGCCACAAAAGGCGGGGTTTTGATTGCAAGAAAAATTATAGAACATCTTTAGAATGCATAATTGATCCTGAAATTGAATTTATAATCACTGTTCTTTTCTGAAACGGATTTGGCAATGTCGAATCGGAATATATCCTTTTCATCGCCCAATCCAATTCCCAGATCGGTCTCAAGATCACTTAAATGAGTGCCTTTGAACGCATCCTTGGCCGCATAAATTTTATTATTCCATGCGTAACCGCTATCCATAAAGAGAATAAAACTGAAAGGGTGAATAAAGAACACTTTGTCGTCCTTTAGTATGCCGGAACTGACTCTGTATTCCACGTTCGCCAAAGCTAGTTGATTGCCGGTGAGGGCTTTGTAGCTGTGACCCCTCAGCGTGGAGATACCTCCAATCGCAAAAATCTTTTGCAGCGGCAAGTCCCCGGTACCGGCGCCATACATAACACGCGCATCGATATTTTCCCACCGGCTGAGAGGTTGGAACCGCGCCACGCTCAGTGTATAACGGGTAAAATCAAAATCGGAATTCAGATTTTTGTTGCTGCGCTCGCCTTCTGCTTTGATATTCCAGCCAACGCGTTTCAAATTCTTTTTCCCTACACTAATAGTCGAAACTGTATTTAGTTCGACGGAACCCGCATAGCTTACCATATGTCCTTCATTGATCTGGGGATTTATCCTGAAGTTCTGTTTAGGGAAAAATACAGCCCAGCGAACGTTGTTCTCCAAGTTGGAATAGTCGTCTACACGATAATATGCGGAAAGTTTTAATGATTCGTTCAGTTCCTGGCTGGCCTGAAAACTAAATCCCAATGTTCTGAAATAGTCACGATAATCGTTTTTCAGGATCAATGCATTAAGTGCGTTCTCAAGATCACCGACGATCAGCTGATCCTGGGAATTTGTCAAGTCATGCAGTTCGCCGCCCAATGTAAAACGGTAAGCATGTCCCCACACTTTATCGACGCCTAATTGATATCGGAAAACTTTTTCGCTAAAGGCATAACCGGCTTCCCCGTATATCTGAAACGGTTTGTTGAAATACATCTTATGATTACGGTCTAATTTTAGCCCAAGATACAAGCCGTCAACCCGGTTATAATCGAACAGGAAAAAATTTGTATATTTGTACCTTGGCTCCCGTGACAGAAAATACGTCA
>CAZHUW010000134.1:0-9082 GCA_964535295.1 uncultured Bacteroidota bacterium | reverse complement strand
GCAACAGAATATATGGTTCGCAGTGCCTGCGCCTATGCGCTCGGAAAATTAGGCGATAAACGTGCCGGCGATGCTTTGTTCTTTCTTTTAAAGGACAGCGACCACAGCGTGGTCAGCGCCGCCGCGCATGCCTTGGCAAAACTGGGAGATAACCGTGCAGTACTTCCGTTGATCCGGATCGTTGAAACTGGACGTCATCGCCAGCAGATCGGCGCAGTACGTACCTTGGGCGACCTTAAGGACCCGCAGTCCGTACCTGCTTTAACGGCTTTGTATAAGAAAACAACCGATCCGGATATGAAACAGGCGGTCATCCGTGCGTTGGACGATATCAATGCCAAAGGATGCGAGGACGTTTTGATGGAGGCGCTGAATGATCCCATATCCTTCGTGCGCCGTTATGCGGCCGATGCCCTGGGTAATATCAAACACGGACCTGCAAAAGACACTTTGAAAAAACTGGCCGAAACCGACGAAGACCCTGACGTACAGAAAATGGCAAAAGAAGCATTAGCAAAGATCGGATGAACAATCAACCGGTGATACGAAACTTCATTATTACTCTTATTGCGGCCAACGTAACGTCCTGCGCTGTCTTCAAACCCGCTTCTGACGAAGATCTGCGGGCCAAGGCTCAGGAATATGCGCAGGAATTCATTCTTGTCGATACCCACGTCGATGTACCCTACCGTTTACGCGAAAAATTGGAGAATATCTCGGAGAGAACGGAAAGCGGGGATTTCGACTATCCGCGTGCCAGACAAGGCGGCCTGAATGCGCCTTTTATGTCGATCTATGTTCCGGCGGATTATGAGACCCGTGGTGGCGGAAAACTGCTTGCGGATACCCTGATCGATATGGTTGAAAAATTCGCCTTGGATTGGCCGGATAAATTTGTCATGGCCTATTCGGTTTCGGATGTGCGTAAACATTTCAAATCTGATAAAATAGCGTTGTGTCTGGGGATGGAGAACGGAAGCCCGATAGAACGCGACATGGATAACCTTCACCATTTCTACCGGCGCGGTATCCGGTATATTACGCTTGCGCATTCTAAAGACAATCATATTTCTGATTCCTCCTACGACACCACACATACATCGCGAGGCCTGAGCGCTTTTGGTGAAAAAGTCGTTTTGGAAATGAATCGTCTCGGTATGATGGTGGATGTATCGCACATCACGGACGAAGCCTTTTATGATGTCATCAGAATTTCAAAAGCCCCTGTGATCGCCTCGCATTCGTCGTGCCGTCAATTTACGCCGGGATGGGAACGCAACATGTCCGACGAAATGATCCGTCTGCTTTCAAAGAACGGCGGCGTCATCATGATCAATTTCGGATCGTCATTTATCAGCAAAGAATATTTCCAGCGCGACTCGACGGTGAGAACTGATGCGAGGAAAGCAATGAAAGCCGCCGGCATATCGCCAGAAGACCCGGCTGCGCATGCTTTTGTTGATCAATATGAAAAGGAACATCCGATCGGATTTTACGCCGACGTCAAAGAAGTTGCGGATCATATCGATCATGTGGTGAAAGTTGCCGGCGTTGATTATGTCGGATTCGGCTCGGATTTCGACGGAGTTGGCGATTCTCTTCCGAATGGATTAAAGGACGTTTCACAATATCCCAATCTGATCTACGAACTTCTGAAAAGGGGTTATTCTAAAAACGATATTGAAAAGATATGCGGCGGGAATCTCCTGCGTGTGTGGTCTAAAGTGGAACAAATTGCCGGACAAAATAGATAATTCTTATTTTTCTAATTTATCATATTCCCAGCAATGCACAAAATGGCCGGGTTCCAATTCTGCGGGATCCGGTTTTTCATTTCGGCACTTTTCTGTCGCATAACTGCAGCGCGGGGCAAAATGACAGCCTGCAGGATATTCGGAAGCATCCGGGACTTGTCCGGGTATCACGGCCAATCGTTCAGCCGCACGGTTCATACGCGGAATAGCATTGAGTAAGCCGACGGTATAGGGATGTTTGGGATTATGGAAGATCGAACGAACGTTTCCGTACTCCACCAGCTTCGAAGCATACATCACCGCAACCCGATCGGCCATTTCCGCAACAATACCGAAATCGTGCGTGATCAGCAGCAAACCCATCCCAGTCTCTTTCTGATAACGTTGGATAAGCTCCAATATCTGAGCCTGTACAGTCACGTCCAGTGCGGTTGAGGGTTCGTCTGCTATTAACAATAAAGGGTCGCAGGATAAGGCCATGGCGATCATCACACGCTGACGCATCCCCCCGGACAACCGGTGCGGATAATCGTTGTATGTCTTTCCGGCATCCGGCAAACCGACTTTTTCCAACAAACCTAACGTGACTTCCTTAGCTTCCTTTCGCGACTTTTTTTTGTGCAATATCAGTGCCTCATCGATCTGATCGCCGATGGTGAGTACGGGATTCAGCGATGTCATGGGTTCCTGGAATATCATGGATATCTGATTCCCACGCACACCCCTCATTTCTTCTTCTGTGAGGCGCAGCAGGTTCCGACCGTTGAAATCTATTTCCGTTGCTTCGACCTTCCAGGGCGGATGTTCCAGCAACCGCAATATCGACAAGGACGTAACGCTTTTCCCGCATCCGGATTCACCCACCAAGCAAAGTGTTTCTCCCGCAGAGATATCAAAACTGATATCATCAACGGCCTTAAAACACTCTCCGTTTGTATGCAGATAGGATCTTAAATTATTTAGCCTAATAAGCGGCGGCATCTTTTTCCTCGTTTTAAAAAATATAGATGAAAAAACAAGTAAACACAATAATACATGCGCTTTTATACTTGAAAAGTCTGCCATTTGGCATTACATTCTCAAACTGAATTTACTTTGATTTCGTTTAGACGATATCCAGATCACATCAAAAACCTTTTGGAGAAACCCCGCCATGGCCGCCAAAAAAAAGACCGGAAAGAAGGCCGGTAAAAAAGTAAGTCCGCGTAAATCGCTTGCAAAAAAAACAATAAAAAAAGCTCCAAGAAAATCTGCCCCCAAGAAAAAAACTCCGAAAAAAACGACCTTTAAGAAGAAAGCCGTAAAGAAGACCGAAAAAACGGGCTCTAAAATAGCGTCTACTGTATATCGAAAGACTAAATCCAAACCGGCACCTGCATCAGCGTTTAAGGATGTTTTTGTTAATCCGAATATTTTTCGTGAATATGATATCCGCGGCATCGTAGCCGATGATCTTTCAACTGATGTGGTCGAACTTCTGGGAAAAGCTTATGCATCGTATATGATAGGCAAAGGCGCACAAAAAGTGACCGTTGGGCGTGATGTGCGCACCACTTCCCTTTCACTTAAGAACGCGCTGGTCAAAGGAATGTTATCAACAGGCTTGAATGTCATCGACGTGGGTGAAGTGCCGACGCCGGTGCTGTATTATTCTATCCTTTTTTTTGAAACGGACGGCGGAATCATGGTCACAGGAAGCCATAATCCTCGCGAATATAATGGATTTAAAATGTGCCTCGGACTTGCGCCGATCTATGGCGAGGAGATCCAAAAACTCAAGCATATCATCGCCGCAAAAGATTTTCGTAGCGGCAACGGTAGCTATCAGGAAAAAACGATTGTATCTCAATATATTGAAATGATCAGGTCGAAAATTCATCTGGATAAACATTTCAAAATCGTCATAGATGCCGGCAACGGTACGGCGGGCAAAATCGCGCCTAAAATTTTTCGTAAACTGGGCTGCCAAGTGATTGAGCTGTACTGCGAACCGGACGGCACTTTCCCTAATCACCTTCCGGATCCCACTAAATTGGAATATATCGTTGACCTGCAGAAACTGGTTCACGAACACAAAGCTGATATCGGTCTCGGTTTTGACGGCGATACCGACCGCGTTGGCGCTATCGATGAAAAGGGCCGTGTTATTTGGGCGGACAAACTGATGGCGTTATTTGCACGCGAAATCAATAAAAAAACGCCCGGCTCGCAAATCCTATTTGACGTCAAATGTTCCCAGGCGCTCATTGAAGATATTCAAACACACGGCGGCATACCGGTCATGTGGAAAACCGGGCATTCATTGCTCAAGGCTAAGATGAAAGAACTTCACAACCCCCTTGCCGGTGAAATGAGCGGGCATATTTTCTTTGCCGACGATTTCTATGGTTATGACGACGCGATCTACGTTGCGTGCCGATTAGTTCAATTGCTATCGCGTTCCCCGCATACTTTATCGGAACTGGCCGATAGCATCCCTCATTTTTATTCAACTCCGGAGATTCGGGTCGACACGACGGAAGACGAAAAATTCAAGATCGTCGATGAAGTTAGAGATTATTTTCGTTCAAAATATGATATCATTGACGTGGATGGGGTACGGGTCCTTTACGGCGATGGGTGGGGTCTTGTCCGCGCTTCCAATACACAGCCGGTTTTGGTCGTGCGATTCGAAGCAAAATCGGAAGCCCGTCTTCACGAGATCATGAATGAAATCATTGCGAAATTGCGTACCTATCCTTCGGTCCGTATTAATGATAACGATCTGCATATGTATTAAGGTTCTTATGTCCATCAATTATCAGACATACATTTATGAAAACACTCCAAGGCGTTTACCGTAACGGAAAGATCGAATCACTCGAAGAGTTTCAGGCCGAGAATAACACGAAGCTGTTGATTGTGGTCACCGATGAAAAAATATCCGATGAGGTCGCTCCGAACCTGCAGGGCGTCTCCGTGATCGAGAAGATACGCCGAAGGACCAAAGCGGAGGTCTCTTCAGATCAGCAGGTTAGCGCACGCGAGAAATTAAAACAGATCTCCGCAAGAGTGGATGGCAAACTGCCGTTTGAATCTGTGGACGAAGCCACCAAAAGTCTGAGGAGATACGGCAATGATAATGATTGATTCGGACGTTTTCATCATGGATAACTTCTACACCAGCGACCCGCGGTACGAACAAAACAGTCTTTTCCTGCACCGTGTTCAAAATACTAAAAACTTTACGACTGTTTTCAATCTTCTTGAAGTGTGCAGTCTGATAGCACCGCATTGCGATGAAAAAGAACTGTTGGGTTTTTTTGAGAATTTTGACCGGACGTATAATCTTGAGATCATTTATCCGAATTCATACGACCTTTCAACTGAATATTTTATGGACCATTTTTTTGGTGAAATATTGCATACGACCCAATGTACAGGAAACATGGTTGACAGCCTCATATTTACGCTGGTCAAACAACGGGCGATACGCGTCGTTGTTTCATGGAATGCGAAACATTACAAGAACAATTTGTCAAAATTGGGTAAAATGGAATTCCTTCAGCCGGACGAATACATGAAATTTTATAAAACGGTTGAGAAAAAATTAAACGCTTAATGATCGATTTAGACTATAAAGGACATAAGGATGAACAAAATCGTCGAATGTGTTCCCAATTTCAGTGACGGACGTGATCCCAGAACGGTTCAGTCTATCGCGGATTCTATTGAAAAAGTTCCGGGTGTCAAGCTTTTGAATGTGGAGCCCGACAAAGACTATAACCGCGTCGTAATTACATTTGCCGGAGAGCCGAAAGCGGCCGTTGAAGCGGCTTTTCAGGCAACTAAGACCGCATCTGAGATGATTGATATGCGCAAGCACAAAGGTGAGCATCCCCGTATGGGCGCGACGGATGTAGTGCCTTTCGTTCCGATCAGCAATATTACCATGGAAGAATGTGTCGAATTGTCCAATCAATACGGAAAGCGTGTTGCAGAGGAATTGGGGATCCCTATTTATCTCTATGCTCAGGCGGCTCGCCGGGCAGAACGAAAAAAATTACCTGACATACGAAAAGGCGAATATGAGGCATTGGAGTCAAAAATGCAGGATCAGCAATGGACTCCCGATTACGGCGAATTGAAATTCACAGACAAAGTTGCCCGTATGGGAGTAACTGCAACCGGCGCGCGATTTTTTTTGATCGCTTACAATATCAACCTTGCAACGCCTGAAGTAAATCTGGCCGATGAGATCGCTTTCCGTCTGCGTGAAAGCGGCCGTCCAAAAAAAGACGAAAACGGCAATGTTATGAAAGATGATAAAGGTAAGACCTTACGTATACCGGGATCATTACGTGAGACCCAGGCCAAAGGCATTTATATGGAGGCCCATAAAATCACACAGGTTTCTATGAATTTATTGAACTACCTGATAACATCCATCCATACCACTTATGAAGAATGCAAAAAGGAAGCTGCTGCTGTCGGGACCCAGGTTACGGGAAGCGAGATCGTTGGACTAATTCCGAAAGATTCGATCGTGATGGCGGGTAAATTCTATTCCGATAAACTGAAATTGAATCTTAGTAACGATAACGACTATATCCAGTGCGCCATTGAACAACTTGGATTAAATCAATTGGCGCCATTTGAACCAAATAAGAAGATCATCGATTTCATGATCTAATTATACGTTGAACTACTGTTGCACATCTTTTTCTACGTGATCCTCGTTCACCAGCTGGTCCGCTTGTTCGTCTGCCCACTTAGCAAGCATTTTTCTTTCGTCCTGACTCAATTCAGCTTCCTGATGCGCCAGCACGTAGAGAGTCAGAGGCATGGATTTGTCGGCGGCCACTTCAGATATTAGATATAATTTTTTTCCCATTTTTTTTTTGGAATAAGTACCCCATTCAGAAAAGTTAAGATGTTGTCTACCAAGCAACACATCGTCAGCTATGACCCATGAAGCCGGTGCGATCTTGCTGTACCATGGCCATTGCGTTGTATTGCTGTGACAATCCCCGCATGATCGGTTGAGGATATTCGATATTTCATCCGGGACCTTCACATGCGCCCTTATGTTCTTTGAAGCATCCTCAGGCGCATTGGACATGTCTGGACGTATGAATTGTATAGCGATGATCAGCATTAATATTCCAAAAATGATCTTTTTCATTTACTTCCTCCGAGATGTCAAATTGAAATTTCTAAGATGTTACCGTCCAACTTAGCCTTGTAAGCCGGAATATCTTTCTCAGAAGGCCCTTTAATGACCTTTCCGCCAATATCATAGGTGCTTCCGTGACATGGACATACAAAAATATCCTTGTCTTTTTTGAATTTCACATTACACTTCTTATGGCGGCAAACCGAGGAATAGGCAAGGAATTCCTTCGCTGATCTTCTGACAATAATGATCGAATCGGTTATATCACCAATGGCGACTTCTTTTATTACTTTGAATCCTCCGTTTTCTTTCAACTCAGGGTAATCATCTATGTTTACGCTCAGAATATTATTACCGGAAAAGGTCCTGTTCACCAAATCATTTGCGCGTATTGAATTCAGACCTGAAAGGGCCAATCCCGATGAAGCGGTTAGGGTAGAAGTTATAAAGGTTCGCCGGGAAATCTTGTTGGATTTTGACATTCGTAATTCCTTATGTCGGTTCGGATAATAATATTTAAATATAATATTTTCGCTACGTTAAAACAACGGAAAGGTGTTCTTTCAGCGGTATATCTTTGGTAAGCTCTTTTTTTATATCGGATACAAGGGCTTCCTTCTCAACCTTAATTAAAGACGATAAGGTTTCATAATCTTTCGGATTGGCAATTTTAAGAATATTCCTCTTGATAAAACCAGTCAGATATTGAGAGGCCATTTCCAGATCATGCCATGTCCCTAAGAGATCTTGTATATGTGCCAAATATTTTCGAAAGACCTCCGTTGAGCCGAACCCGGGAAAGCAAGTTTGCTGAATTTCCAAGGCATACTTTAGTTTTTTAGCCGTGATCCGAAGCGGGTGAAGCGGATAATCGCCGTGGGCTTTCTCATTGAATTCATGATAGGACTTTTCAATTATTTTCTGGATCTCCCGGCAAATGGCACTTCGACTTGCTTTGTCAGGAATGGTTCTTTTCAGATTAATGGTCTTGAAGGCCCTTTCAAAGTGACACTGAAACAATCTCTCACGCCGGTTTAAGGCCTTTCGGTAGAAATCGAAACTGAGTTGCAGTTTGTTTTCCCATTCCAGTAATAATTGATTCTGTATCTGGATATCCCGCAGTAACCCGGCCTTTTCAAATTTATTTTTTAATATTCTTAATTCTTTCCTTGTATAAGGGGCCTTTCCGGCGTTACATAGTACGGAATTCAATGCGATCATTCTGCGTATCGAAACCCTTACGTCGTGAATTGCCTCCGCATCGAAATCCATCAAAGCGGATTGAATATCTCTTAAGAGTTTTGTGATCCGTAGTTTGTATAGATAATAAGCGGTCATAGAATATACTTATTAATTAAAGATAATGACAATATACGATACGATTCAACTACCGAATGATCTTTTTTATTTTTAATTTAATTCACCAAAGAGTCGAGTGTCGATGGAACATATTAAACAACAGCTTTCTGCGGATTTGGGCGTGGATCCCGGAGTCCTTCAATTGGAACCGGCGGGATCAGGAGCTTCTTCGAAGAAGTTTTACCGTATATCCGGTATTGAAAGCATGGCTCCGGGCTACAACTTACTTGTGATGACGGCTGCGCCGAACACGATCGATGACTTTCTTCAAGTGTCCCGGATTCTTGCAATGAATAACATACGTACTCCCAACATATTCCGCCATAACGTTTTACACAGCTATACGATAATAGAGGATTGCGGTGAAATAACCTTAGAACGATTGGTAAAAGATTCATCGAATACCGACACGGAAAAGATTTACATGCGGATTCTGGATATTCTTCTTTCCATTCAGTCTTGTACTTCCGACCCTTCTTCGGTCGTTTCTACAAGATTTTTTGACAGAGAAAAATTCCTCTTTGAATATGATTTCCATATTTGCGGTCTATTGATTAAAGGCTTTTTACAATATTCATTGACTGAGACAGAAAAGAATATTTTGGATGACTTCTATTTGCAGCTTGCCAGTGAGCTTTCAGAACTGCCTTATGTCATGGTGCATCGTGATTTCCAATCTTCTAACCTGATCTACACAAACAACTCCTGGGTCGTCATCGATTATCAGGATGCGCGTATGGGGCTGGCTATATACGACCTTGTTTCCGTTATTGAAGATGCCTACGTAAATCTCGCTCCGCAGAGTAAAAAGCGG
>CAZHUW010000133.1:0-9093 GCA_964535295.1 uncultured Bacteroidota bacterium | reverse complement strand
GGTAAGTGGTTTTGGCTTCAATGCGGATCTTATAAAGACCCGGACTTACAAAGTCAGGAACCGATAACGTATAAGTTGAATCCGTTGGCTCCATATTCTTTGCAATAGTTGTCGAGTCTTTAACCAATTTAGATCTGATAAAGTCATTTGGAAAAACGGATCTCAGTAGTCCTGGCGCATAACGTTTATTCCAAAGAAGGGTATTTTTACCGAATGGAAGTGATTTGTTCAGGCAAAGAACTCCGACAGGTTTGCCGCGATCATCGAAGATGCGTGCCGTGACCTTCGAATATTCCGTAAGTATGAAATCAAAACGTATCAGACTATCCTGCAGAGAAATATTAAGGTTCAAAATATCCGTGCCGATATGGAAGTATTGAGCGCTTTTCTTGTCGGCTATGAATACCTGGCCGTATTTTCTTCCTATCGCTATGCCACGCGGTTCGAAGAACTGGTTATCATCGTCGCCGATACGCCCGAAACTGGTAAGGTAGTTCAGATTCCTGTCGAATTTATGAATACAATGATTGAACATATCCGTTACCCAGATATTGGAATACGCATCCATAGCTACGGATGTAAGGTAAACCTTTTGGTATCCGTAATCAGTGGAATTAACAGCCGCCATAAATTTCCCGTCGGTAGAGAGTTTTCTTATACGGGTGTTATTTAGATCGATGACCGCGATGAATTCATCCTTATATCGCGAATCAGGTTCGCCGGGATCGGTTACAGCGATCGCTTCCGGACGTACCATCGATACCGAAAGACCGCTCGAATCATTTTTCTCGCCGATCGCGTAAAGGAATTTCATTTGTTTATCAAAAACTTGAATGCGATCGTTGCCGGTGTCTGTGATGAATACTTTGCCGTCAGTACTTAAGGCCACTCCGTGGGGCGCATCAAATTCAGACGTCTTAGTGCCTTTCCTGCCATAAGCTTCTACAAATTCGAGGTAGTTTCCAGGATTGAATAGGCGGACTAAACGGTTATTTCCGGTATCGGCGATATAAACATCGCCATCGGCGTTGCAGGCTATACCGCGAGGTCTTTTAAGTTTTTGTTTGCGTCCCTTGCCCTCATAAACATCGATGCTTTGCATCGAACTATTGAAAATGATATTATTCTGCCCGGAATTAATTCCGTAGACGGTTAAATCGTCGTCGTCACTTGGATCTGCCGGATCGTCAGTGCTTTTGAGGCGGATCGCCGCCAGTCCCTGAGGATCGTTTGGAATAACATCGGTTCTGCCAATCAGTGCCATGAACGCGAATAAATGGACGGCGGTTGCTTTATGCAACGGAGCATGACGGGCAGGCGGGTAAACGAGTGTGGTCGCTTCATGAATGCGGGTTTCCACAATTGCCTGGGAGAAGACATGAGCGCTGCTTCCAACAAGGCATGAAAAAAATAAGAGCGTTTTTAATGGGATCGATCGGTTCATAAATATAACATTTTCGGCAGACAACTTAGACGTATGAATTACTATTTGCAAGTTGAAAAAAATAATTATAATATAGGAATATTAATAATTGAATCTCGTTAAAACAAACGGCTTGCTGAATGACAGGAAAAGAATTTGAAGTTCAGGCATTACCCCATGCAGAATCGCTTTATAATACGGCTTTGCGGTTAACGCGAAACCCGTCCGATGCGGAAGATCTTGTTCAGGAAGTTTTTTATAAAGCGTTCCGTTCGATCAATCAGTTCGAACAAGGGACCAATATGAGGGCTTGGCTCTTTAAAATATTGGTTAACACGCATATTTCACAATACCGTAAGACCTCAAAGGATCCATCCGTTGCAGGTTATGACGATATCGAAGAGTTCTCACTTTACAGTCAGGTTCATAGCCGCTCCAGTTCATTGACCGATTCGCCGGAAGGGATCTTGGACCGTTTTCTGGATGAAGATATCCGAAAGGCAATCGACAAACTGCCCGATCAGTTTCGGGATGTCGTAATGCTTGTGGATATAGAAGGTTTCTCATATAAAGAAGCATCGGATATATTGGACGTTCCGGTCGGTACGATCATGTCGCGGTTGTTCCGAAGTAGGAAACTTCTGCAGAAATATCTTTGGGAATACGCTGTTGAATACGGATACGTCAAACAAAAATGAATATGAACACCGAAGGAAATTTCATGAACACATCAAAAGATGAAGAAAAAGATCATCATGCACATCACCACAGTATGAAGTGCAATGAAGTTGTTGATCGTGTCTATGCATTTCTGGACGGGGAGATGAATCTGGATGAAGTTTTGGAATTTAAGGATCATCTGAAGGTTTGCCTGCCGTGCAAAGATTATGTGCAGTTTGAGGAAAAACTGATCCAGATTATCAAAGCAAAATCACTGAACGATGTCTCAAAGATTCCCGGCGATCTGGTCGAAAAGATCAAGAAAGCCATTGATGTGACCAATTCCAATCTGAAAAGCTGACCTATCGCCATCCCTGTGCGATTGGGCTTCTTCGTCCAAAACCGAATGCTTTTGTCGTAACTCTCAACCCGGGCGCTGCCTGACGACGTTTATACTCATTCATATCAACAAGTTTCAGCACCTTTTTGACTACGTACGGATCATAGCCTAAACTTACGATCTCTTCTTCTTCCTTAAGATCTTCTATATAAGCTTTCAGTATTCCATCCAGGACCTCATACGGCGGCAGAGAATCCTGATCGGTTTGGTTGGGTCTTAGCTCGGCCGATGGGGCCTTTAAAATGGTGTTTTCCGGAATGATTTCGTTGCTCCGATTGATCCATCTCGCCAGTCGATAAACCATGGTTTTCGGCACGTCGCTGATCACGGCTAAGCCGCCGCACATATCGCCATAAATGGTGCAGTATCCCACAGCGAGTTCAGACTTATTTCCGGTGCTGAGTACCATTGCATTCAGTTTATTGGACAGCGCCATTAGGATATTTCCACGGATTCGCGCCTGAATATTTTCTTCCGTAATATCCTCAGGTAATCCGTTAAATTGAGGCTTCAAGGATTCCAGAAATGACTGATACATGGGTTCAATCGGAATGATCCGGCATTCGATTCCCAGATTTTCAGCGAGCGCTTTTGCATCGTTTACGCTGTGGCGGGACGAATAACGCGAGGGCATTAGAACGCCGATCAGGTTCTCTTTACCCAGAGAACGCGCTGCTATCGCGGCAACGAGCGCGGAATCAATTCCACCGCTAAGTCCGATGATCGCTTTCTTAAAAGCACATTTTCTAAGGTAATCACTTAATCCCAATAAGAGTGCATCGAGTATCTGTTCCTCCTCGGTCATATTCCAACTGTTTGAAGCTGGAAGGCCATTATTCATATCCACGATCTTCAAATCTTCAGAAAAAGGGGCCGCTTGGGTGAGAATGCTTCCATCGGACCTCATCGCAAAGCTTGAGCCGTCAAAGATCAGGCTGTCATTGCCACCAACCAAATTTGCAAATATGCAGGGTTTGCGGTATTTTTGCGCAATACTTCTGAACATGTTGAGGCGTAGAAGGTTCTTATTGACATGAAAAGGCGACGCAGAGATATTGAGTAATAAATCCGCGCCCTGACGGATCAAGTCTTCGATAGGATCGGTATGATACAGCCGCTGCTTCCAGAAATCTTTGTCGTTCCAACTGTCCTCGCAGATTCCAATACCGAGTTTCATTCCCCTGAAAGAGAAAACCCTCTTCTCTTTAGCCGGTTCGAAATGCCGCATTTCATCGAAAACATCGTAATTGGGAAGCAGGGATTTATGTTGAATACCGGTGATTTTTCCGTCATCGATCAGCGCGGCGGCATTGAATACCGGATGACCTTCTGTGCTTTCATTGGGTTGCGCAAAACCGCACAGAACACCGATTCCGGCTGTGTAAGGTACCAGGCTGTTTAGCGTATCAACATTTTTCTTAACAAAAGCTTTCTTTTCGACCAGGTCTTCAGGGGGGTATCCGCAAATCGTGAGTTCAGGAAAAACGACCAGATCCGCGCCAGACTGTCTGGCTTTTTGAATATATTCCAGGATTTTTGCAGAATTGTTTTTGAGATCTCCAACACGGGTATTGATTTGTGCGATAGCGACCGTCATGATACGATTTTCTATTGGTTAATGATCTGCCTGAGAATAAAAAAATCCGACTTTAATTAAAATCGGATTTTTAATTTGAGGAAATTTTTATACAACGTATTAATTGCGGATAACATCGATGACTTTTCCGCCTACGCGGAATTCAGAGAAGGTCGGATCCACTTCAATCGCCTGGAGTTCGGAATTAGCCGGCTGAAGAATGATCTTCGTTCCGCGCTTATAAATGCGTTTGACTGTCGCTTCTTCATTCACATAGGCAATAACGATGTCGCCATTAGTAAATTCTGTTGTATAGCGCACGACGATGTAATTTCCATCGTAAATACCGTCTTCTATCATACTGTCGCCGACGATTTGCAATGCGAAGATGTTTTTATTTGAGGCCAACTCTCTGACGGCCGGATTGGTTACGAATCCCAGTTCAATATTCTCAGAAAAGCGGGGAGTCCCGGCGGATACTTTCCCAAGAACAGGAATTCCACGGGAGTCGTGGTCCATGATATAACTTGTCTCATTTTCCATATTCTAATTCCCGGATTAATTTGGAAAATAGGATTTCAATTTCTTTTTTTAGATCCGATAGGTGCTCAACCAGACGATTGTCTTTATTAAATTTACAAAACTTTCCTAAAAAAGCAAGTTGTTTTTCGTCACTTGGCAATTTATTGGACTTACGGTCAAATATCAGATAATTATAAACTTCCAATTCTCTCAAGGAAAGGTAATTGTTATTCAATACTTTAGCGTCATTTTCGCTTATGATTGAATTTTTTTCTAATTCAAAAATGGCATCTATCGTATTCACTGCAGTTGCAACGGCATTGTGTTTTTTGCCAAATTTCATTTGGAAGGCTTGGACCAGATATTCAATATCGAGCAATGCACCGCGTGAAAATTTAATATCGTAGTTGACATCTGATGCGGTTTTGATCTTTTCCTTCATTTGTCTGTGGCGCATATTGATGATAGATTGAATATCATTGAGAGTGAGTTCCTTTTCATAAGTGGCAGAGCGGAATACCTCGCCAATGATTTTATATGAAACGGTCTTGTCACCACAAACGAATCGTGCTTTGATCAGCGCCTGTCTTTCCCACAACATGGCGCGGCTATCCAGATACTGCCTGTAACGGGAGATGGTTACAACCAGGGGCGCCTGTTTACCTTCCGGACGCAGCCTGGCATCGATCTCATAAAGCCTGCCTCGTTCTGTAATCGCAGTGATCTCATTCAAAAAAGCTTTTGCTTTTGCGATCATATCGTCGACGTCCTCATGATCATCGCAAACAAAAACAACGTCGAGATCTGATTTAAAACTAAGTTCGTTTCCGCCGAGTTTACCCAGCCCGATCACGGCCACGGCATCATGCGGTAAAAAGTGTTTGTCAAATATATTTTTCAAGATAACGTCGGCAAGAAGACTCAGGTTCTTATACAAGATTTCCCTCCGAATTCTGTCGTGATGGAATAACAGCGCAAGCCTGACGAATTCCATATTTTTGAAGACCGTAATTTGCTTGAACTTCGAGATTGTTTTGTCAGGCGAATATACGGATTCCTCCATCCAGTCTCTGTAATGTGAAATAAGAAAATCAATGCAAGACGGTGTATCAACGAATACATTCGCGAAGGTATGCGAATAAACGCTCAGATGTATCATTGCCTGAAGAAGTTCATGACGTTCCAAAAACGTTTTGTAAAGCAGGTCTGTGAACGGGTACGCCATTACCATTCGCTCAAAATTCATAATGGTGTGATCGGGATCAGGTGTTCGTTGAATTTCTTTCATTAATAAAGGAAGCAGGCGTAAAAAACTTTCTTGTGTCGTGATCGGATAGAGTTTTGGGAACTGTCCGAAGCGAAGTAAGCGTAGTATACGATATGTATCGGCCGGTGACTGAAAACCCAATTGGTATAGTTTTTGGCTGGTAACAGAAGTTAATGTATCATTTATGAATATCTGCTGCAATTCATCTTGCACAGACTGTTTGGGTGCTTGTCCGAAGACCGAGGAATAAACTTTACGCACTTTTTCTAGATCGCCCTCGAGTTGTTTAAGAAAATCGCCCGGCGTCTTAAAATTTAACAGGAATGCGATCTTTGAGATCTCTTTAGTTTCACCCGAAAGCGAGTGGATCTGACGGTCTTCCGAAATTTGAAGGATATGTTCGATTTTTCGATAAAAAATATAAGTTCGGGTTAATAACTCGTATTCATCTGCCGCCAATAGATTATGATCAAAAAGTTTATTTAAACCCGTGAGCGTATGCGCAGTCCGGATCGCGGGGACTCTGCCGCCATTAATGAGTTGCAGTGCTTGCACAATGAATTCGATGTCACGTATTCCACCGGGGCAGATCTTAATGTTCAATCTATCCGTCAATTTTTGTTCTTCGATACGCCATTTCATTTGCGCTACTTCTTTGAGCGGCGATTCAAAAAATGTCTTTGGATAAATAAAGGACGTGAGGCCGATGAGAAACCGGGAACCGAACTCCATATCTCCGGCTACACAACGTCCTTTTATCAGCATTTGCCTTTCCCACAGTTGTCCGCGCGTTTCGTAATAATGAATAAAACCGGATACACAACGAGCAAGCGGACCGGAGTCGCCATCGGGACGCAGTCGGGTATCAACCCTATAAAGTTGTCCTTCTCGGCCGCTGTAAGTAATAGCTGAAATAAATTTCTGAACTAATTGATTGAAAAATTCGTGATGGGAGAGTTCGCGTCCATCTTTAATGAGAACGCCTTCATCACGGTAAACAAACATCAGGTCGATGTCCGAGCTGTAATTTAGCTCCTGACCGCCAAGTTTGCCGAGTGCGATCACGGCAAATTCCGTTGACGGCAGGCCAGTTTTTTCGTTTAATTCCTGAATGATTATAGAAAGCGTTGCCCGAATCAATTCGTCTGCAAGGGTTGAGATAGCCGTGGCGGTTACATCGAGTGGGTCATTGAGTATGTAATCCCGGATTCCGATCTTGAGCAATTCTCTGCGTTTTATTATTCGCAGTTGCTCCTTTTTTCGGTTTGATGAATAGGTGACATTGGTAATAATTGTGCGGATCGATTTTTGAAGAGAAGACAGATCGAAAGGTTTACAGTCCTGGTCAGGTCTGATAAGGAAGTAGGTGTACTGAAAATCCCTTATGATGAGGTCGCTCAAAAAGCGGCTCGACGTAAGCACGCGTACCAAGCGAGCTATGATCGGAGGGAAGTCGCAGAGCATCTTGTAAAAGGACGTCTTATTGATGACGGATCGTGTCAATTGCTCAAAATGATCTAACACGTCATCGGGAGCTGGGTTCTGCTGCAATTCATACTGCAGGCGTGGCAAAAAAATGGTGTGCGTATCCGGAATGTTTTCCAGGATCCGGTCCAGGTTAAGCCGAGCTTTTTTCGGATCGTCGAACAACTCTAGAAATTCATTCTCGAAAAATTGATACATTAGGATTGAATGTTTTTAGAATATTATCTACCTTGAAAAGGTAAATATTAATTTGTTTTCATGCTAATTAAAAAGTTAAAGAAGCGAACCCGGAGAAAGTCCATATGGCTGACAAGAAAGTGGATGAACTTAGGAAATTGAAACAGGAAGCTTTATTAGGTGGCGGCCAGAACCGTATTGATGCGCAACATAAAAAAGGAAAACTGACGGCGCGTGAGAGGATAGCGTTGGTTTTGGATGAAGGGAGTTTTGAAGAGTTCGATATGCTGACCAGACACCGTTCAACGGCATTCGGGCTTGCAAAAGAACGTCCGCTGGGTGACGGCGTTGTCACCGGGTATGGTACCATTGATGGACGAACGGTTTATATTTTCAGTCAGGATTTTACCGTGTTCGGCGGCAGCTTGTCGGAAGTCCATGCAGAAAAGATCGTTAAGATCATGAAAATGGCGATGAAAAACGGAGCCCCTGTTATCGGACTCAACGATTCCGGAGGTGCACGGATTCAGGAGGGTGTTGTCAGCCTGGGCGGTTATGCCGATATATTTCTTTTGAATACGCTGGCCTCAGGTGTGATCCCTCAGATATCTGCGATCATGGGTCCGTGCGCCGGAGGCGCTGTATACTCACCGGCGATCACTGATTTTGTGATGATGGTGAAGAACACAAGTTACATGTTTGTGACAGGTCCCAATGTGGTCAAAACCGTAACTCATGAGGAGATAACTTCTGAAGATCTCGGAGGTGCAGTTACCCATGCAACCAAGAGCGGCGTTGCGCATTTTGCGGCAGAAAATGAGTTGGATTGCCTCATGAAAATCAGAAAGCTATTTAGTTATCTACCTTCCAATAACATGGAAGATCCGCCATATATTCAAACCGATGATGCCACTGACCGGTGTGAAGAAACGCTTAAGACGATCATTCCGGATAATCCCAACAAACCTTATAACATCAAAGACGTTATTTCTCTTATCACCGACGGCGGTGATTTCTTTGAAGTCCATGAAGACTATGCGCAGAACATTGTTGTCGGTTTTGCCCGATTGGGAGGTAAATCCGTAGGCATTGTGGCCAATCAACCGGCCGTTCTAGCCGGCGTGCTGGATATTGATTCTTCACTTAAAGGAGCTCGGTTCGTTCGTTTTTGTGATGCGTTCAATATTCCGCTCATAGTCTTCGAGGATGTTCCGGGCTTTCTGCCAGGAAGCGATCAGGAGTGGCGCGGCATTATCAAACATGGCGCTAAGTTGTTATATGCATTTTGTGAAGCGACCGTGCCAAAGATTACTGTGATCACGAGAAAAGCATATGGCGGGGCGTATGACGTCATGAACTCAAAACACGTACGTGGTGATTTGAATTATGCATGGCCGACCGCAGAAATTGCCGTCATGGGGGCCAAAGGCGCGGTCGAGATCATTTTCAAAAAGGAAATTGAAAGCTCTTCGGATCCCGTAAATACTGAAAATAAACTGATTGACGAATATAAGGACAAATTTGCAAATCCCTATAACGCAGCTGAAAGGGGATACATTGATGATGTGATCGAACCCCAATTC
>CAZHUW010000132.1:0-9094 GCA_964535295.1 uncultured Bacteroidota bacterium | reverse complement strand
GGGGATCCTGCGTCGGCTTTGTTGGAAGTGCTAGATCCGGAACAAAATGTGGCTTTTAACGACCATTATATTGACGTCCCGTTCGACCTTTCCAATGTTATGTTCATTGCCACAGCAAACGACCTATCGCCGATTCCACCGGCATTACTTGATCGGATGGAAGTAATTCGATTGTCGGGTTATATCGCAGAGGACAAGCTTCAGATCGCAAAAAAATACATTATTCCGCGGCAGATCCATGAGAACGGATTGAAAGTTACAAATATTGATCTCACTGACGATGCGGTGCTTCAGATCATTGCATCTTATACCTGGGAATCCGGAGTACGTAACCTCGAACGCGAAATAGCTAACATTTGTCGGAAAGTGGCACGAAAGAAAGCTGAAGGTTTCAAATCAAAAACCGTAATCAAGACGGGTAATATTTCTGAATACCTCGGTCCTCAGAAAGTATTTCCTGAAATGGCGCATCGAGAAGATGAGATCGGCGTGGCTACAGGTCTTGCATGGACACAGAACGGCGGGGAGATACTTTTTATTGAAGCGCGCATGATGCAAGGTAATAGGGGGCTGCAGTTGACTGGGCAGTTAGGCGATGTAATGAAAGAATCGGCTCAGGCCGGTTTATCCTATATTCGCTCCAAGGCACGCAGTTTGCGAATCGATCCGTCGGTATTCAATAAATCGGATATTCACGTACATATACCTTCCGGGGCAACACCGAAAGACGGTCCGTCAGCCGGAGTAACAATTGCAACATGCCTTACATCGCTGATGACTGGGAGGCCGGTGAAACATAATATCGCAATGACCGGAGAGATCACCCTGCGCGGTAAGGTTATGCCGGTTGGCGGCATACGTGAGAAAGTGGTTGCGGCGCGCCGAGCGGGCATTACCACCGTCATTATGCCTAAGATGAACGAACACGATCTCGAAGATGTGCCGGATTATGTCAAAGCGTCCCTGAAATTCATATTTGTAGAACATATTGACGAAGTTTTGCAGCATGCGCTTATCGGGTCAGCGGGAAAACCCGCCTCCAATAATAGAAAAAATAATAAAACACTCAACCGGGCTTCTATAAAACAAAAGCGAACTGGCGTACCTTCTGTTCCGCTGATGAAGTCATCAGCATCAAAACGAAGAACGACTATGTTTAAGTAAATACGGTTTCACTTCTCATCTACCTTCCTTACGGAGTTCATTCTTCCTTATGTTGAAAAAACTGGACATCTCACGCAGCGAAAATAAAAAAGTCAATGAACGTATCAAAATATTATGCGTCGATGACGAGGCGCCGATCCTCACTGTCCTTGCGCGGGGCTTGTCGGATGATTTCGATGTGCTGACGGCGCCCAGCGGGCAAAAGGGTCTGGAAGTCTTGAAAGCCAATCCCGATGTGGTAGTTATCTTATCGGATCAGAAGATGAATGGCATGACCGGGAACGATTTTCTTGCTGAATCGCAGAAGATCATTCCGGATGCCATACGGATCATTGTTTCCGCTTATTCGGATGTGGAGTTGCTCATGGAATCCATTAACCGAGGTCAGATTTATAAATTTGTACTTAAACCATTTGAGATTGACGGTCTGCGAATTACTATCAAACGCGCAGCAGAGCATTTTCATCACAAAAAGGGTTTTGAAATAGCGTATCGTGAGTTAGAATTAACACAACAGCAGTTGGTACGAAGTGAAAAGATGTCATTATTGGGAAAACTCATGAGCGGTCTGGCCCACGAATTGGGTAATCCGGTTGCGAATATACGTCATGCCTCCTCCTTAGCCGGCCATGAGTGGCTTGACCTCAAACACTTCTTTTCAAAAGTTCTCAAAGCGGAATCGGTTGCTGATATTACAGATCTTAAGCTTTTTATTGAAGAAAAAAATATTCACCAATCGGTGGAAGACTTTGAGGCAATCCTACGTACCATTCAAAACGCATCCACGTTCGCTTCTGAGATCATTAAGGATCTGCGCGGTTTCTCACGGTTGGATGACATTCAATGGGCAGAAGTCAGTCTAAAAGATCTGATTGATCGCGCTATTCATCTTGTGCAGGCAAAATATAAGTTCAGTATAGAGTTTCACAAAGACCTCAGTGTCATTTCTCCTATCAAAGGACTATCCGGGCCATTGACCCAGGTTTTTGTCAATCTTATCAACAATTCTGCGCAGTCGATCGAATCCAACGGCCATATCTGGATCAAAACATGGATGGCGGACGGCATGGCAAAAATATCGATCAAAGACAACGGGAAGGGTATCCCTAAAGAACATTTAGACAAGATCTTCGAATTTGGTTTTACAACCAAAACGGAAGATGAGGGAACCGGACTTGGCTTGGCGATATGTCAAGGGATCGTTGATAAACATAAGGGCTCCATCGAACTCATCAGCGAATTAGGTCACGGAACTGAATTTATTATTTCGTTACCGGTCGATCAATAGGCTACATTCTCTGCGTATCTTGTTGCTCATTCAAACAGCCCGCATCTTGCGACTTTCAACTTTTTCATGTATCATTAAGCATCAAATGCATTTGGGTGTCGTGAGATGGAAATGAATCAGAACGATAATCTCTTTCGTTCACAGGTCACCGGTTTCATGTCAAGGCCCGGCGTTGACCGTTATTTACGAATTTACGGTTGGTTGTCCGGTTCGGTAGCGCTCTGTGATAATACGCGAACCCATTACTTTATTGAATGTGCTTTGTCCGACCATATTCCGGTAATCAAAGTCAAGGAGATCATTTTACAGAATTATCTCTTTTGTGGCTTTCCTAATACGATTGAAGCGCTTATAATATTGAATCGCGTATTACATGATAGGAAAATAAAGGACGATAATTTTTATGATCGTCGCAGTACGCAGCAAATTCGACAAGATGGTCTGGATCTTTGTGCGATTATCTATGGAAAGAATTATGCCAAATTGATTCAGAATATGGATCATCTCAGTTCGGACCTCTCCCAATGGATGATAATGGAAGGATACGGTAAAGTTCTTAGCAGGCCTATTTTGAATCCGCGTGAAAGGGAGTTAGCGGTGATAGCGGCACTGGCGGTTCTGAGAAGAGAACGTCAACTGATATCCCACATTCGCGGCGCGCTTCATGCCGGATCCACCAAGAATGAAATAATTGAAGTCTGTAGCGGACTTTCGTTGATTACGGACCATACAACGGTTGAGGCTGCATTAAAGACTGTTGATGCGACTTTAAACTGAAATATATGCCGCTTAGTTTTCCAAATATTTCATTAAAAGGAAAAAAGATCCTTGTTGTCGATGACGATAATGTCATTCTTAACACGATCGTTATCATGCTTCGAAATTCCGGTATGATACCTGTTGCCGCGACCGGCGGTGCGGAGGCATTGGAGGAAATAGCCAAGTCCGCGCCCGATATCCTGCTGCTGGATTATATGATGCCCGGCATGAACGGAGTGGATGTGTACCGGAAGATTCAGTCCGATTCAGCGTATGATCATTGTAAGGAAATTCCCGTCATTATGCTTACGGCCAAGACCGATAACGAAGAGGAACAGGCCGAATTGTTGAAAAAGGGAATGAGCGCGTATCTTCTGAAACCTTTCGGATACAAAGAACTGGTCAATATCATATCGAACGTGATGACGCTGCATGCTTCCAAGTTAGAGAACCAGCGGCTTCACAGACAGATCAGCGAAATGAAAAATTATCTTCAGTCTGTTTTTGACGGCATCACCGATCTGATTAGTGTTCAGGATGCTTCATTCAATATTCAGAATTACAATCAAGCAACCGGGATATCGTTCTTTCAAGGCCAACTGTCGCCTCTCAAAAGTTTTGAAAATATTGCCGACGGCGGTAAATGCTACCAAATGTATTTTAAGAGAGAATCGGCATGCCCGGGTTGTCCGGCATACATGAGCATAGACTCACAGCGGTCCCATACGGCCGAGATCCGGTCCGACACACGCTATTTTCAAGTAAGTACTTTTCCCATAAGTCAGACCGGCGCTTTTATTGAGGTCATCAAAGATATTACAGACAGGAAGGAACTGGAACAGCGCTTGATGGAATCGGTCAAACTTGCCGGCGTCGGAACCTTAGCCGCAGGTGTCGCACATGAGATCAACAATCCGCTGTCGATCATACTGGGTTTTGCTCAAACGATGCTCAAGGACCTTCCGCATGAAAATGAATTATACAAGGACCTGAGGATCGTGGAGCAGGAAGCAAACCGTTGTGCCAAAGTAGTGAAAGATCTTCTGACATTCGCACGGCCCGGCCGCATAGAAAAATCAGAAACAAATCTGGTCGAATTGATACAGACGTGTATCAGCTTACTGCGTCATTTTATCAGGAAGAACGAGATCGCAGTTGAGGAGCAATATTCTTCAGAATTGCCGAGGCTTTGGATCGATTCAAAGAAAATACAGCAGGTTTTTATCAACATTCTGCTAAATGCAATTGAAGCCATGCCAAACGGCGGAAGATTGAAGATCGGGGTTGACGCGCTTCCGGCAGAAGGGACTTTCAGGATAGACATCTCTGATACCGGTCTTGGGATCCCTGAGGACTATCGGACAAAGATATTTGAACCTTTTTTTACCACAAAATCAAACAAAGGAACGGGATTAGGATTATCCATATGCCGTTCGATTATCAAGGAACACCTCGGCTCGATCGGCGTAAACAGTGTCGTGAACCAAGGGACCACCGTAACGATTAATCTTCCGTTAAAAAACCGAGCAATGAAGGATTAAAAGTGGAAGTACGAATTCTTGTCGTCGATGACGAACGCAACATCTTAGCTTTATTCAAGAGAATGTTAAGCGCGGAGACTTTTCAGGGCTTGGAAAACCCGTCATCCACTTCCTATACCCGCATTGATGTTGACACGGCGGTCAGTGGAGAATGCGCCTGGGAAAAGATACAGTCCGGTTCCTTTGATCTGATCATTTCGGATCTGGCCATGGAAGGGATGAGCGGCATCGATCTGTTGGAACGGGTCAAATCGATCAAACCGGATATCCCGTTCATGATACTGACGGGTGTTGGCACTATTGAGGATGCGGTTCGGTCAATGAAACTTGGCGCATATGATTATCTGACCAAACCTTTTCAGCACGATGAACTGCTGTTATCAATCAACAAAGCTCTCGATTACGGACGGCTGCATTCGGAAGTAAAGATTCTCCGGGAAAAATTGGACCATCAGGTTGAGGGTGAACCGGTCGGACGGGATGCATCAGATAAGAAGCGAAAAAGCGTTGCAGGGAACGACAAAACCGTACAAAGCGGGAACAGCGGCCGAAACGGCAAGTTTGTTTTGACCGATGAACAAACGGATTGGGTCAACCACATTGTAAGAAAAAATTTTTCGCTGAAATCCATTTCCAACGCGGTTTCCGGTGAAGTAGAGAAGGTTGTTATTGAAAAAATACTTGCCGAAGTCGGGGACAATAAAGCAGAGGTTGCGCGAAGGCTGGGTATCAGCAGGCCGGCCCTTTATAAGAAAATGAGTGACCATCGTATAAAATGAGCAATTTATGATATTGGGAATAGGAACTGATATTATTGAGATCGAACGGATTCAAAAAAGCCATTTGCAGTATGGGGATAAATTCCTGAAACGAATATTTACGCAGGAAGAGATCGACTACTGCCTGAAAAAGGAGAATCCTTATCCTTCACTGGCCGTACGGTTTGCCTCCAAAGAGGCTCTGGTCAAGGCGGCGCGGGTTGGAAAGATACACCCTCATACCTGGACGGACGTTTCGGTCGAGGTCAATACGGAAGGTATCCCGCATATTTTCCTTTTCAATGAGCTTAAGACCTACCTCGAGGATGCGCATATTCACATCAGTGTATCGCACTCACATCTCTATGCCACGGCGGTGGTACTGATTGAGAAATAACTGCGGTTAGATAAGAAAGAACGTCGCGATTCCAAGGTAGATCAGTATTCCCAGCGTATCGTTGGTCATGGTGACAAAAGGTCCCGCGGCCAGCGCCGGATCGACATTCAGTTTTTTTAAGATCAGCGGAAATACGGTTCCATTGAATGCTGCAAAAAATATAACGCTGACGAGCGCCGTTCCGACTACGATCGCAACATGAATATCGCCTATCCATAGTGCGACCACCATGGATAACACAATCCCCAGTATGATCCCATTGATGCCTGCCACACGGATCTCTTTTAAAATCTGACGCTGCATGTCAATGATGCCGATTTCTCCTGTTGCGAGACCGCGGATCACGATCGAGGAACATTGAATGGCAATATTCCCGGCCATGGCCATAATGATCGGCAGAAAGAAGGCTAGTGCAAGGATGGTGTGAATAGACTCTTCAAACCGGCTGAGAACAAAGGCTGCAACGAGTTCACCGGCCATTGCGGTAATGAGCCACGGCAGACGTGATCGGGAGATGCGAAACGAGGACGTTTCAGTGACGTCTTCATCGACGGATCCGGCCATTTTCGATACGTCCTCCGATGCTTCTTTTTCCATGACGTCGATGATATCGTCGATCGTAATGCGTCCGACCAATTTTCCGGATGGTGAGGTAACCGGAATTGTCACGAGATCGTATTTCTTGAACATCCTGGCCACTTCCTCCTGATCCTGCTGAGCATTAACAAAAACAAATTCCGGGTTCATCACTTCAGAGACCATTTTGCCCGGGAATACGACCAACAGGGTCTCGGCCGACAAGACGCCAACCAGCTGTTCCTGTTTATTTACGACGAAGATATCGTAAATCTTTTCGACATCTTTTGATTTTTCGCGGACTTCCTCTATGGCTTCCTGGACCGTCTCGGTATCGTATACGCTCACGTATTCCAACTGCATGAGTCCGCCGGCAGAATCCTCGTCGTATTGCAGCAGTTCTTTGACCTCTTGTGAATCCTCATAATCGAGTTGGCTGAGAACTTTCTGAGCGGTCTCATGGTCCAGTTCCTGAACGATATTAGCCGCATCATCCGACTGCATCTCATCCAACATGTCAGAAATCTGTTCTTCATCTAGATTCTCAAGGATATCTTCGCGTGAAGCATTATCGAGCTCTAATATAACCTCCGAGGCTTTCTCGGTTTCGATGATCTGAAATACGTAATTTCGCTCCTCTTCGCTGAGATGATCGAGAATTTCAGAAACATCCGCCGGATGCAGATCGCTGAGGATATTCTTGAGCAGATATTCCGCTTTAGAGTCGACGAGATCTTTGATGTCGTCGATGAATTCCTTGTCGATCTCTATTTGGGCTTTTTCACGCACGGTTTATTTGGTTGAGATCTGATCAGATAAATTAATAAAATCCTGTACGGATAACTGTTCAGGGCGAAGTTGAAGATTAAAATCAATACTGCTGTTGTCAATGAAAGGCGATAACGAATTCCGCAGCATTTTCCGGCGCTGATTAAAACTTCTTTTTACGATCTTTCTAAATAGGTCGAAATCCCTGACCGCCGGAAGCGATTCTTTAAACGTTAATTGCAGGATTGCCGAATCAACCTTTGGTTTTGGATGAAATGCCGATGCCGGGACGATTAATACAATTTTGCATTCGGTAAAGAATTGGCAGAAAACAGATAAGATCCCGTAATGCTTCGTATGGGGTCCAGAAACAATACGTTCGGCAACTTCCTTTTGGAGCATGATCGTCGCGGTTTCAATGCGCTCCCGATGATCGATCAGCCGAAAAATGATCGGACTTGAAATGTGGTAGGGCAAGTTGCCTATCACTTTGATCTTTTTTCCGGATTCCGGAATCAGGGCAAAATTAAATTCAAGAATGTCGGCTTCGAATAAGACAAAATTCGTTGATTCATTTTTTCTTAGCTCTGCATACAGATCCCGATCAAATTCAACGCCGTAGAGCTTTCCGGCCTTTTCCAGAATATGGCCCGTCAGGGCGCCTTGTCCGCAGCCGATCTCCAGCACCGTGTCCCCGCCGGTCAGGCGGCAGGAATCAACTATCTTACGCGCAATATTGGCATCGGTCAAAAAGTTTTGACTCAGGTGTTTTTTGGGACGGTGCTGCAATTTCTGTTTCCATCGGAGACTTTTTTTAAAGTAAAGAATTCAGCGAGTATATTCAATAGCGTTCTCTTGACGTTTTTTGTTCCGAACTTGCCCCCAGGAATTGAAAATATTTCTTGTTTTTGCCGGTAGGGTGAATTATATTTCGAACGTTCGTTCGAATCAAATAACAGCGCTCTAACATCATGGAATTGACCACGGAAGACATCACCCGGCATCGCGCATTCAAGGATCTGCTGCAGCAGGATAATGCCGAAGAAAGCCGTCATTACAACGGCAGACTTTACGATATTTTGGAAGGAGCTGCCGCTCTTTTTGCCAAGAACGGGTATCACAATACGTCGATCCGAGATCTTGCAGCCGAGCTTGATACCAGCCTGGCAGGGCTTTATTACTACTTTAAAACCAAAGAGGAGTTACTGTTTCTCATCTCTCAGTATTCATTCGACAGCGTCGTTTCGTCATTAAATGAGAAACTGGAGCAGACGGCCGATCCGATTGAAAAGCTGAACATTTTTGTTCATAATCATCTTCAGTATTTTGTTACGCATCTCGATGCCATGAAGGTGTTGGCGCACGAATCGGATTCCTTGTCTGGCGAGTACTTCGAGACCATCACGGCAAAAAAAAGATCGTATTTGATCATTTTGGAAGGCATACTCCTGGACATTTTGCGCGTAAAGAACAAACAGCCGCAAATGCGGATCAATCAGGAGATCAAGATCTCTGCGCTGTCGCTTTTTGGCATGATGAATTGGGCGTATACCTGGTTCGATCCGGAGAAACGCGAAAATCGCTCGGCGGCGATCCGGAAGATAGCCGATCAGATGGTGGGTCTCTTCCTGAACGGTTTTGCAAAAAATTAAGCTGCTGTCGGGTTCACTCACAGGTCATTCCGAACTTGATTCGGAATCTGTGTTAAGACTGTGAAACGCTAAGATTCTGAAACAAGTTCAGAATGACTATTCTCTTAAATGTGAGTGAACCCGATAAACACAAAAAATTAATATTTTCATATAAACATATCCCATAATTTTAAAGCAAAGGAGTTCTTATG
>CAZHUW010000131.1:0-9101 GCA_964535295.1 uncultured Bacteroidota bacterium | reverse complement strand
TAACTCGACGATCGCGGCAACAAAGGCGCCTGCCAGGCGAATAAAAAACGGGATCTGGCCAAAGAAAAATCCCGCCCCGACGGAAACGATAAGGAAGGCTAAAGTTCCTTCGAGCGTTTTTGTGAATACTTTTGTTCGGCCGAATTTTTTCCCGATGATCGCGGCAAATCCGTCGCCGAAGATCAGGAAGAGCAGGCATAAGATCGCGATCTCTTTGTGAAAAACGAGGATCACCAGAAAAGATGACATGAGCAAATACGTGGCGCCGGAATAGTGAAAGGACTCGGTATCACGAAGCAGGTTGCCGAATATTTTGTGAAAGAAGCAGTTTACTGACGTGTGCGCCAAACGCGCGTATTCGATGAAGACGGCCGATCCTAGCAGTCCGCCCAGAACCCACAGCGCGGTACGGTAATCGGTAAGATAATAACCGAGAGGAATTCCGGCCGATAAAAAATGGAATCCTTTGCGTTTGACCTCATTGATCAAATGGGTATCGGCATTTTCCTGTATGGTTACCGGCTGATCCGGGACGGAAACAGCCTCTGATTCTGTATTCATGATTCTTGTTCTTATAATGATAATTTCGAACCAATATAAACCGTGTGCGCAAGTAATGCAAAAGGTAAATTGGCCGCATACATGAACCGCAGAGGTCGCAAAGTTCGCAAACGTATTCAAAACTTCCTAATTGATTATCAGAACGAAGATCAATAAATTCGCGTAACTATTTATGAGAGAAAGCATGCCTGAAAACCTGAACCTGAGGGACCTTCTGGAAGACGCAACTGAAGCGGCTTACCAGGCCGGAAAAATCACGTTGGGATATTTTCAGTCCGGACGATTTGATGTTGAAACCAAGCCGGACGAATCGCCCGTGACCATGGCCGACAAGAACGCCGAAAAGTTCATCCGCCAATTCGTGCAAAGACGATACCCGGGCCACGGGGTTTTAGGGGAAGAGTTCGGCGAGTCGGAAGGGAATTCACCTTACCGCTGGATCATCGATCCGATCGACGGAACCAAATCGTTCATTCACGGCGTTCCTCTGTACGGAACGATGATCGGCATTGAAGATCTGCGGATCAAGGATGCGGTTGCCGGTGTGATCTATTTTCCCGCGCTCGACGAAATGTACACAGGAGCAAAAGGTTTAGGCGCATGGTGCAACGGGCGGCGGATCCACGTATCAGAAGTGAGCGAACTGAAGGACGCCGTGGTACTCTGCACGGATATGACCCACGCGTACAAACATGATAACGCAGCCGGATATGACGCCATACAGAGGAACTCGCGGTTTGTTCGCACGTGGGGTGATTGTTACGGGCACATGCTGGTTGCCGCCGGGCGCGCAGAGGTCATGATGGATCCTCGAATGCATTTATGGGATGTGGCCGCGCTGAAACCGATCATCGAAGAGGCAGGAGGGAAATTTTTCGATTGGAATGGCCTAAACGGTTTGTATATTGATGATGCGATTTCGAGTAACGCCCTGTTGGAGGACACAGTAAGACACTTATTAAATCAAGAATAGAAGAATGATCGGAGATAATCATGCCTTTTGAAATTCAGGAGATCCTTGAAACCGTTCGCATGACCGAGGTGGAGCATTTTGACATCCGCACGACGACCATGGGAATCAGTTTACGTGATTGCGCCCGCGGTTCTGCGCAAACCACGATCCAGGCGATCTACGACAAGATCTGTAAATGCGCCGAAAAACACGTTGCGACGGCAAAAGATGTTGAAATGAAATACGGCATCGCGATTGCGAACAAACGCGTGTCCATCACGCCGGTTTCCATTCCGTGCGACGGGTTTACTTCTTCCGAATTTGTCATGCTCGCGCGAAAATTGGATGAAGCCGCCGCCACAATCGGCGTGGATTTTCTAGCCGGTTTCTCCGCACTCGTACAAAAAGGATTTACCAAAGGCGATAAAGCTCTGATCGAATCCATACCGGAAGCCATCGGCACGACCAAACGCGTTTGTTCATCCGTGAATGTCGGTTCCACCAAAGCGGGGATCAACATGGATGCCATTATTGCGATAAGCAAAGTTATCAAAGATCTTGCGGATAGAACGGCATCGGAAGGCGCGATCGGCTGCGCAAAGTTCGTGGTCTTCTGCAATGCGGTTGAGGACAATCCGTTCGTCGCCGGCGCCTTTCACGGCGTCAGTGAAGGCGAGGTCGTGATCAATGTGGGTATCAGCGGGCCGGGCGTGGTGCTTAAGGCGATCAAAGAAGCGCCGAATGCCGATCTCGGCGAATTGTCGGAGATCATCAAACGTATGACGTTCAAGATCACGCGGGCGGGGGAATTGATAGGGCGCGAAGTGGCAAAAATGCAAAATGTGGAATTTGGCATCGTTGACCTTTCTCTGGCACCGACGCCGGCAGTAGGTGACAGCATTGCTGATATTCTTGTGGAAATGGGGCTTGAAGATGTCGGTTCCTGCGGAACCACGGCGGCACTAGCCATGCTCAATGACGCGGTGAAGAAAGGCGGGCTCATGGCTTCGTCGTATGTCGGCGGACTGAGCGGTGCGTTCATTCCCGTGAGCGAGGATCAGGGCATGATAGCGGCGGTTGAAAAAGGAAATCTCACGATGGAAAAACTGGAAGCCATGACGTGCGTTTGTTCCGTCGGCCTCGATATGGTGGCCGTTCCGGGCGATACGCCATGGGAGAATATAGCCGGCCTGATCGCGGACGAAGCCGCCATCGGCATGATCAATAATAAGACCACCGCGGTCCGTATCATTCCCGTTCCCGGCAAAAAGGTCGGAGATTCCGTCGATTACGGAGGTTTGCTCGGACGCGCGCCGATCATGCCGCTGCGAACTCTTTCGCCTTCAAAATTCATCAACCGAGGCGGACGCATCCCTGCCCCGACGGGCGGATTGACGAACTAATACAATGGAACACGGGTAACGCGGATCTGACGGATTCAATTAAATTTAACAATCTTTTTGTTATAGTTGTACGATAATGATTGTATCTGTGGTAATCGGTCCAATCCGTTTTATCCGTGTTCCATTTCTTACTGCTTGACCGTCAATTTTCCGTTACACCTGCCGAAAAAGAAATTGATTTTAAAACCAATTATTGATATGTTCCCAACTGCGCATCGGGCAGTTGGCATTCGGCCCACGGCCGCATACAATGATCAATCATTGAAAATATTTGGAGACGGAATGAAGGAGCAAAATAAGGAAGCTCCTGCTGAGGCAGTGGATGATCAGCCTTTCGAATCGATGATGCGCCGGTTCGATATTGCGGCGGATATACTGGAACTGGATCCCGGCATTTATGAGTATTTGAAAACCCCTGAAAAACAGGTCATCGTTTCCATTCCGATTGCTATGGATGACGGCAGCATTCAGGTTTTCAAAGGTTATCGCGTCATTCACAGCACCGTACGCGGGCCGTCCAAAGGCGGAATTCGTGTCACGAATAGGGTCAACCTCAATGAGGTCAATGCGCTGGCGGCATGGATGACGTGGAAATGCGCCGTGGTCAATATTCCTTTCGGCGGCGCGAAAGGCGGCATTCAATGCGATCCTCTCCGGCTGACTGAAACGCAATTTGAAAAGGTCATTCGCCGGTATACGGCAAATCTGATAGAGATATTCGGGCCCGATAAAGATGTTCCGGCACCCGATGTGAATACGGGCGAACGCGAGATGGGCTGGCTGATGGACACCTACAGCATGCACCAGCGCCATACCGAAACGGCCGTGGTCACGGGAAAACCGGTGATCATGGGTGGTTCGCTCGGGCGAAAAGAAGCAACGGGACGCGGTCTGATGATCGTGACGCTCGCGGCAATGAAAAAAAAGGGTCTTGATCCGAAACGATCGACCGTGGTCGTGCAGGGATTTGGCAATGTGGGTTCCGTCGCGGCGCTGTTGCTGCAGGAACAGGGATGCAAGATCATCGGCATCAGCGACGTTACCGGCGCTTATTACAATAAGAACGGAATCGATGTAAAAGACGCCATCGCATTTGCGGCTCAAAACAAACGTACGCTGGCCGGATATACGAAAGCGGAAAAGATCGCCAATGAGGCTCTGCTTGAATTGGAATGCGATGTGCTGATACCCGCGGCGCTGGAGGATCAGATCAAACAGCAAAATGCGAAAAATATCAAAGCGAAGATCATATGTGAAGGCGCCAACGGGCCGACATCTGCGTTGGCCGATCCGATCCTGCAGGAAAAAGACATCATGGTCATTCCGGATATTTTGGCCAATGCCGGCGGCGTGACGGTCTCTTATTTCGAATGGGTGCAGGACCGTATGGGTTATTTCTGGACGGAAAAGGAAGTGAACGAACGGCTGGAACGGATCATGCTCGAAAGTTTTGAAGCGGTGTATGCTACCGCCATGAAACATAAACAACCGCTGCGGATCGGCGCCTATGTGCTGGGCATCGACCGTGTTGCGCAAGTATTGAAATTACGCGGAATTTATGCCTAGCGTTAAGAGGAAAGTATTATGGCGAAAAAGATATTGATAGTTGACGATAATAAAACCGTTCGCACTCTTCTGAGTATCAACCTCCGGAAAGAGAACTTTGAAGTTCTCGAAGCGGAGAACGGCGTAGAAGGACTTGAAGCGGTCAATGAACAAATGCCGGACCTTGTTATTTCCGATATCATCATGCCACAAATGGACGGATTTGAATTTTGTAAACAAGTTCGGACGACGTCCAAAACGCCTATGGTGCCGTTCATGTTCCTCACCTCGATCGATCAGGTGGCGACGGAACTCCGCGGACTGCGCACGGGCGCCGATGACTATCTGATCAAGTCCAATATCAAGAAAGAAGAACTCGTCGGAAAAGTTCAAGCCATGCTGAACAAGGCGAACGAGTACAAGCAGGCCGAAAAAGAAATGCAGGACGGTCTCTACGGGAAATTCAGTGACCTGAGTCTTGTGGATGTTCTTCAACTGCTGATCATGAACAAAAAAACCGGCGTCCTGACCATCACGCGCGACAGTGAAAAAGCGGAGCTGTATTTTGACGACGGTAAAATGCTGCATGCGGAATACAAGAAATTTGTCGGCGAAGAAGCGGTATACAATTTGGGTGAATGGAAAGAAGGCGTATTCCGTTTTGAACGCACGGAGGTGCAGGTGACTCCGACAATTCATACGGTGACGATGAATCTCCTGATGGAATACTGCCGCATCACGGACGAACGCAAGAATATGTAACTCTTCATTTTTTATTTTGTTTAAGGTAAAACATGGTAGAAACGAAAAAAAGCGCCTGCAAGATACTGATCGTCGATTCGGATGATGCCACACGCGGATTGCTGAAAGAGAATCTTGAAAAGGAAGATTATATCGTCTTCGACAGCGGCAACGGCCAGGTGGCTTTCGATATTGTCAACCGTGAAAAACCCGACCTGATCATCAGTGATATTTTCCTTCCGGAAATGAACGGATTCGAGCTCTGCCAGCGTATCCGCGACACGAGTAATATTCCGACCGTTCCGTTCGTTTTCTTTACCGCGATCGACGACATGTTAACGGAAATTCGTGCGTTCCGCGCCGGCGCCAATGAATACATGGTCAAACGGCATACCAAGCGCCAGGACCTGCTGGTTCGTATCGACGGCATGCTCAGCCGCGTTAACGCATTTGAAAAAGAGAAAGCCACGCTGCGCGAGGGTTTTCTCGGCAAACTGGGGGACGTCAGCGTGATCGATATTCTGCAGCTCCTCTCCAATACGAATAAGACCGGGAATCTTCTGATCTCCGACGGTACGGTGGAAGGCAATGTCTATTTCATGAAAGGCCGGATCTTTTACGCCGAACTGGGGGCGGTGAAAGGCGAAGATGCGATCTACGATATGATTTTTTGGGAGGACGGTTTTTTCAGATTCAATCAGGGGGAAATTCCCCGTCAGGATATTATTGCGTCGCCGACCAATAAGATCCTCAGCAAATGCCAGCGCCTGCTGGGCAAAGCCTGAACTTTAACCCCGCTTTTTTAACTTCCGAGGTAGCTGACACATGGTAAACAAGGACAGGATACTTGTCGTCGACGACGAATTTGACGCGATGGACCCGCTTATGAAAGCCTTGCGTCATGAGGGCTTCGAAGTGCATTATGCGCCGGACGGCACGGACGCGCTTGATCTGGTCAGAAAAATTCCTTTTAATCTGATCCTGATGGACATCATGATGCCGAAACTTAACGGTTACGAGACGCTGGAGAAATTACGCGAGGATGAAGAGACCGCATATATTCCCGTCATTTTTGTGACCGGGCATTTTAATGCAGAGGAGATCGTCAAAGGGCTCGGCTCCGGCGCGGTCGACGCGATCAGCAAACCGTTCCATATTTCCGAGGTCCTCATGCGCAGCAAAGTGCGAATGGCGGAAGCAAAATTAAAACGACGGTACACCTCGATCACGCATTTTTTTTCGGAGGCGCAGGAGAAAGAGCAAAGCCGCAGGACGGGATTATTCGAATTCTACGACCAGGCAAAAACCAAGATCGGCGATATATATGTAGAGGACGGAAAAGTTGTCTATGCCACAAGCCGGGATGCGATCAAAGACGATGCATTCCTTCAACTGGCCTCGACACGTCATGCGAGTTATGTTTTCCAGGACGGCGTGAAGACCCCTTACAAATCTATCTCCGTCAGCATCACGGGATTGATCCTTGAAGCGTCGAAGATCATTGATGAACTGGAAGCCAAAGATATCCGCGACGAAGGCCAGAAGCGGGTGCTGGTGATCGACCGGGAAAGAATCCCGCGCATTCTTGCCAGCAGGGCGCTTAAAGCCGGCGGCTATATTACCATGGTAACCAGTTCAGACGAGATCAGCCAGGAAACTGTGGGAAAATATGCTCCGGATGCGATTGTTGTCGATCACTCGGAAGCGGAATTGATACTCAATAAGATCAAGAACCATTTTGACACCAAACAACCCGCGATCATCGTATACAGCGATCAGGATCAGCTGGACCAATTTGCAGGGATGGATCACATCGGCCGGTTCAAGATTGACGCCTTCATTGCTAAAACTCAAATCGACCAGTCCTTATCGCATGTCGTCTACCAGGGATTGAAACAAAAAGACTAACCGGCGTTGGATTCATTTGCTCACGCTCTTTGACCCTCCCTTCACATGATAAGAAAAAATAAAAAAAAACTTTCCAAAAAGATAACAAAGAAAAAAACGATCGAGGCCTTCTGGTGGGAAGCTGCCTTGTATGAGACAGCCAACAAAGCCGCGGTTCAATCCGCGCTGTTCAAGTTGGGTACAACCGGTATTGTGGAGGAAGAGGATCGGATGGTCGCGTATTTCGAGCCGCATGCGTATCCGAATTCAAAAAAAATGGCGGAATTGCTTCATGCGGAAACGCAATGCCGTGTTGTGATAAATAAAATTCCCGCTCAGGACTGGGAATCGGAATGGAAAAAGAATTTCAAACCGAGAAAGATCTCAAAAAAGTTTGTTGTCCGGCCGTCATGGGAAAAATATAAAAAGAAAAAGCACGAACAGGTTTTGATCATTGATCCGAAGATGTCGTTCGGAACCGGAACGCATGAGACCACACAGTTGGTGATCCGGCTTATGGAAAACACGGTTAAGAAAGGCGTGGTTTTGGATATCGGAACCGGCACGGGAATTCTGGCGATCGCGGCGGCAAAACTCGGATGCAAAAAAATTTATGCTTTTGATGTGGATGAGAATTCCTATGAGAACGCCGTTGAAAATATCCGGCGCAACCGATGTTCTTCCCGTATTGAGGTTCTGCAAGGCCGGGTTGAGACATTACCTTCTTCCTGGCCGAAGAAATTCGATGTGATCCTGGCGAATATCCAGAAAAACGTTATCCTGGAGATCTTAGGTACGATCCGGGATCTTATGTCACATAAGGGTATACTATTCGTTTCGGGCATATTGACCAGCGAGGATGAAAGTATGCGCCAGGCATTTGCCGATCACGGACTAAAATTGACGGAATCCAAACAAGAGGGTGAATGGGCCGCGTATACGTTGAGGTAGTGCAAAGTCGCGTGCGACATAATGATATGAAAAGATCATTATAATAAACAAGCATGAGAATTAAGAATCGTTTTATCCCGGCAGCCATCAGTTTAAGGGCGTTATATGGAAACTATCTAATCAAATAGTTCGGCCATATTGGCGCAATGAAAAAACAGACATGAAGATCGTTGTCATCGGCGGAAGCGGGCTTATCGGAAAAAAAGTCGTGGTGAACCTTCGTCAGCATGGTCATGACGTGGTGGCGGCATCACCTTCATCGGGTGTCAATATTGTCACCGGCGAAGGACTGGCGGAAGCGCTCGCCGGTGCTCATGTGGTCGTTGATGTTGCAAATGCACCATCATGGAAGGACAATGAAGTGCTTGCGTTTTTTGATACATCAGGTCAGAATCTCCTCGCCGCAGAAGCCGCCGCAGGTGTCGGCCATCATGTGGCGTTGTCGGTTGTCGGCACTGACCGGCTGCTAGCGGGTGGTTACTTTCGCGCAAAGATGGTACAGGAAAACCTAATCAAGGCTTCCCCGATTCCTTACACGATCGTGCGCGCAACACAGTTCTTTGAGTTCGTTGTTAGCATCGCCCAATCGGCGACTGAAGGGCTGACAGTTCGCGTCCCACCGGTTCTAATGCAGCCCGTCGTGTCTGATGACGTCGCTGCGGTTATGTGCGATGTGGCCCTCGCAAAACCGTTAAACAGCACTCTCGAACTGGCCGGTCCCGAACTAATCCGTCAGGACGACCTCGTGCGGCGGTACCTGAATGCAACCGGGGATGCGCGGACGGTAATAACTGATCACAAGGCACTCTACTTCGGCATCAAAGTGAATGATCGAAGCCTCATCCCAGGCGATAACCCGTGCCTCGCCATGACACAATTCGATGAATGGCTGAGCCACAAGGCCAAACCAGGTGAGCCTTCCGAATGAAAGTGATGGTGGGATCCAGTGATTTTGTAAAAGAAATGAAAATATGACTCCTGAAATGAACAACGCATTACTTCGTCACACTTTTAAGTTAGCCGAAAAAGCTAAAACGGCCGGAAATTTTCCTTACGCCTGC
>CAZHUW010000130.1:0-9313 GCA_964535295.1 uncultured Bacteroidota bacterium | reverse complement strand
TGAATTCATATTCTTGTCTCTCAACGCCTGCTGCAATGTAGATAACCTTCCAGCCTCTCGCTATAAGCCGGTGAAACAAATTGTAAATCTGGATTTCATACCCGCCTGATTTAGCGGAAATGAAACTGTCCTGGATTATGCAGATCGTCTTGTTCATTTCAATTTCTGATCGATCAGATGATCTATGAGTTTAAAGAGGCCTTCTTCGAATCGGACGATCGGCGTGTAATTCATATATTCTTTGGCTTTTGATATATCCGCCAACGAATGTTCCACATCTCCTGCCCTTGGCTGATCAAAGACAGACGCGGTATCCGTTTTTAATTTCTCATTTATCTTTTCTACGAGGGATAAAAGGGAATAACGCTCACCGGAAGCAATATTAAACACATGTCCGGCAACGCGATCCGCGGTACAAGCAAGAAGATTGGCATTGACCACATTTTCAATATAGGTAAAATCACGCGACTGATTACCATCACCGTAGATTTTCGGAGACCGGTTTGAAAGCATCAGGTTGATAAATTTTGGAATGACGGCCGAATACTCTGAGCTCGGATTCTGATTCGGGCCAAAAACATTAAAATAACGTAAACAAACCGTCTCGACGCCATATAGCTGGAAGAAAATCTGACAATATCTTTCACCGGCATACTTTGTGAGCGCGTAGGGAGAAATAGGGTTGATACTCATTTGTTCGCTTTTAGGCAAAATTTCGCTGTTTCCGTAAACCGAAGACGAGGATGCGAACACCACGCGCCTGATTTTGAATTCTTTGGCTGCATCCAGGATATTAAGCGTGCCGGAAATATTCACTTCGTTGGTCGTGATCGGGTCATTGATGGACCGCGGAACCGACGGAAGAGCGCCCTGATGCAATACGAAATCGACGTCTTTCATTGCAGCCCTTACAAGGTGAGAACTTCTGAGGTCGCCTTCGATTAATTCAAAGTCTGGCCGCCCGGCAAATTGAATGATATTTTCCCTTTTCCCCGTCGAGAAATTATCCAATACTCTGACTTTTTTTGATTTTTCAAGTAATCTTTTGACGAGATTGGATCCTATAAATCCGGCGCCTCCTGTTACTAAATACCGTTCTGCCACTGCTGGAGTCTCCTTTTTTGAATTAGTAATTTATTCTGTATAGTATTGCTTTGCCCCAGGAACTATCTTCCACGACGTGCATGAATTTCAGTTCATTCCGGTCTTTACCGTCCAACAATTCTATCACACCCGGGTTCTTAGTTTGCGTGTAAAAGTCATCCACGATCAGATAGTCGACTTTGTTATTTTTGAGCAATGCAACAAATGACTTATAATCGGTGACTTTGTTATATCTGAAATACCGCCCTCTGGCAAGGTAAGTGATATAAGGCTTTCTATCGGCAATCAATTTTCCTCCGATGTCCGGCATGTTATCACGCACCCATTCTCCCATCTTTCTGTGATTTCCAATTACAGTATTCGCCGGAGCCTGATTCGCAATAGGCGTATAAGACTGCAGATATATTAGGAAAAATAGAAGATAAAATAAGTAAGGTTTATTATTATATTTTTCTTTGACTATATACAATAAGGAGGAGCTAATAACGATAAAGAAAGGTATCGATACGATAAAAAACTTATCTTTCGTATCATACCATAAAATTATTGTGAATAAGGGGAGTAACATATAAAGCATATATCTTTTTGAAGCACTATATGGACCCATTTTTCTGAAGAAAAAGACCATCCATAGTACCAGCGAAAGAGGGCCAATGATGGTCAATAGTGACTTTGCGTATTTCATGGCCTGATCGTTAAAAATGCGGATGTCATTTTGAAATTGTTCATTGGTATAAGGGCCGCGCACGATATAGGCGTTATAGTTGTATTCCATTTTTGGATCCGCTGACGCCTCACCCGGATTCAAACTGATAAAGGGCTCCACCATGCCGCGAAATAAGAAATGATTGTAAGTGGTCAATTCCCACTTCTTGGTTGTCTTATGTATGAATAAAATTTGCGGTGCAATGGCCGCGGCAAATACCACAAAGCAAAAAAGTAAAGAAAGCGCTTCCTGCCGTAATTGTTTTCTGTAAACGCTAAAAACCATCAAGAAAATGAACGTGATAATAAAATATTGCAGCCCTTCCGGTTTAACGAGATAGCATAACCCAAAAAATAGACCGGCGAGAACGTAATGGGTTCTTTTTTGGGGTTCATTCAGATGTATGGCCCGCAAGATGTTTGAAGTATAATATACCCCTGTCAAAAGCATTACGATAAGCAAGGATTCCGGCGTCATGCGGGCCGACAGCTTAAGCAGAAAGCCGTTCATAGCATAAAGGCTTGCGGCGATGACTGCCGTTTGGTCGTTGAATAAATTTCTTGTGGCATAATAAAGTGGAAAGATAACTAATGCAAAAGAGAGGGTGAGTACGATATGGGCGCAAACCTGGAGATCGCTGATCACAAAACTCAGCAAGCCGATCAGGATTGAAAACAAAGGCCACGTGAACGTATTTGGCACGTCGCTATAAGTAAAGCCATGGCCATGGAACAGATTATATCCGCTTAAAGCATAGAAGGCCCCGTCAGTCCCGATGCCGCGAGGGTATCCGATGAAAACAGCTAATGCTGCAGAAGACAATAACGACACGCAAAACAATGAAAAGATAAATGTTCTTACGTCATATTTCATCGTAAAATTCATTCTTGAACAAACTTGATTCCGGTGCCCGCAGATGTTTTTTTGTTTGAATCCAGCATCGCACGCAAAGCTTCGGCTAATATTATTATATTAAAAGCAAGAACCGGCAAAACATATCTGGGCTCAGACCTGAAAACGAAAATATTGAAAAACAGAAAATAGGGAAGCCATAAAAAAAACAAAAGTTTTGCTCTGTATGCATTTCGAACATAAATGAAAAAAAGAAATAAACTAACGATCAGGCCCAATATCCCGAGAGCCTTGATAAAAAAGTTGTGCGTATTAGTTATTAAATAAAGCGTCGAAATGTTTGGGTGAGGTTTTTCTTGGTAGTTCACGACTATATTCATCCAATATCCAAAAAACTTCACCAATATAAGTTTCCCGAAGGGTTGTCCGAAATACAAATCAGGGTATTCAATCACGTAACCAACCGCTTGATTAAAATGGTAGGAATTCAATGTGCTCATAAAATCTGGGTTTCCCTTAAGAAGGTTGAGCAACTCGTTTTTCTGAGCGGTCGTTAAGTTTCCACCTAATGATTCATTAAGTCCCAAATATTTACAGGCAATCAAGAAACGTTTGTCCGTTACCATTCTGGAGTATTCCAGGTCACTGAGATCTTTGTTTTTCCTTTTCTCGATCTGGAATCCAAAGTATTGAAAATAATTGCCTGCTATACCATATTCGCCGGCAGTTGCAAGAACCGGCCGACCAATCATCGATTTGCTATATAATAGCCAGGGCAACATCAGAATGACCGCAGTTACACTGATCACTCCGGATAGAAATAGTTTTTTCCTCATATCTGTAAAAAAAACTTTAGCGAACGTCAGAATTGGCCGATTTGCAGGGTAATGAAAGTCAGGCGCCAACCATAAAAAAATCAAATAAACAGGCACCAGTACTTGCGTGAAAGGATCCAGCAGTAAAATAAGTGAAATTGTTATTCCTGCATATATTGCGTTTAGCCAGTTTTGTTGTTCAGTCAATTTGATAACACGCCAAGTGGTCCATAATAGAAGAAAAACGGTCAAAGTTTCCCGGTATATGGCCATCGTCCAGAGTATGATGGCGGGATAAACGGCCCATATCAGAGAAGCAATGAGGGCGGTTCTATTTCCGAAGTAATAATCAGCAATCTTATAAATGAAATATATAGACCATGCGGATATTAATGCCTGAAATAAACATAGTATCAGAATATTAAAACCGAATATCTTAAAAATCGATGCAAGAAAAAGAAGGTAAAGAGGGCCCCGTCTATAGTCATGACTGTAAGGCGGCGTTTCATAAATTACAGGAAAACCGTGGCCGGAAATAAAATTCATGGCGATCTCTATGTATCTCTGATCGTCACCGATTGGAAAGTGAGTATCGTGCGTTCCATATTCGTACCCATAAAATTTATGATCTTCAAAATAAAAAAATATAACCGCCGATCTTAAAAGGAAAGCGAGCAAAATGATAAGATAGAGTGAGCTTTTATTAAACATGGCTGCTTACTAAGAACATTCAAAGCGAATGGTGGATTTGTTCATTGTATACATTTCTTTATCTCTTTCGCGATAGTACAGATTTGTTCTATCGTCAATTCATAATACATCGGCAGCCTCAGAAGGGTATCGGCATACCGGTCAGAATGTAGCAGCGGACGTCCGTCATGTTTTCCTTCGTAGAACGGAGACTTGTGCAGACTCAGATAATGAAAAACAGGATATATTTCATTCTTTTTCAGAGTATCGATGATACGGCTTCTTGTTTCAATGTCCTTAAGGATGATATAAAACATATGCGCGTTATTTGTAGCGTAATCGGGTACATACGGCAAAATCAGCCGGTCTTCTAATTCAAGTTCCTTTAGGTTGTGATAGTAAGCATTCCATAGCATTTTCCGTTTTTTTTGTATCTCATCCAAATGTTCCAGCTGTGCATACAAGAATGCTGCGATAATATCGGAAGGGAGAAAGGACGAGCCAATATCCATCCAGCCGTATTTGTTTACTTCTCCTCTAAAGAATTCCGCACGGTTGGTGCCTTTTTCCCAGACAATTTCCGCTCGTCGAATGAATTGCTCATCATTTATGACAAGCATCCCTCCTTCGCCCGAAATGATATTTTTGGTCTCATGAAATGAAAATGCTGAAAGATGCCCGATGGAACCAAGAGGTTTTCCATTATGGAAGGAATCTATGGCCTGGGCGGCATCTTCTATGACAAAAAGCGCATGCTTTTTAGCGACAGCCATTATCTTATCCATATTGCACGCGACACCGGCATAGTGTACAGGAACGATGGCTTTGGTTCTTGCGGTGATCAACGGTTCAATTTGCTCGGCATCCATATTCGGGTTGTTTGCTTCACTGTCGGCAAAAACGATCTTTGCGCCTCTTAATACAAAAGCGTTGGCCGTAGAGACAAACGTGTAAGACGGCATGATAACTTCGTCGCCCGGTTTGATATCTATCAAAATGGCGGCCATTTCCAATGCATCGGTACAGCTTGTAGTCAGCAGGCATTTTTTGAAATGGTAGCGTTCCTGAAAGAACTCGTGGCATCGTTTTGTAAACATTCCGTTTCCTGAAATCATACCGGATAGAACTGCCTGATAGAGATAATGTGCTTCTTTGCCTGTTAGATAGGGTTTACTAAATGGGATCTTCATTTGTGATTGTCTCTGATAAGTTTGTTACAGTTGTATATAAAAAGGACTATTCCTCAATTTTATTCAGTATATAGGTTGAATGTTAAGCTTCAACTTATCGAATTTTTTCTCAATCATCTCATGGTATTTTTTGTTTACAGCTAACAAGAGCAAATCTACCTTATTTTCAAGCAACCAGTCAGAATTATGAATAGGAATACCGTGTTTTACATCGCCTTGTTTTTTGGTGTCATCAATGCAGGCTACAATGTTTTGTTTGCCGAGAGATGTGAAAGTTAAGAACAAAGTCGCAACCTCTCCGGCACCAAAAATAGCAATTGTAGAGAACGATTGAGATGTCAAAAAGTCATTTAGTTTAGTAAAACTTTTTTCCCAAAAAATCAAATTTTGTTCAATTATGTTAGAATATTCTGAGTTCCCTGACCCGTCATTTTGTCTAGTGTCACAAACAAACAATCCAATGCCATGATTCACGGGATGACTGATATCAGAGTAGAGGACATGAAGGCCATTTTTTTTTAGGAATGTAAGAAAATGATTAGAAGTGAAATGCCAAACATGTTCTGCAAAGAATATATCGTATCCGCCATAATCCTGAATCGGTAAGCAAAAGATAATGCGGCCATTGGTATTTAATGCATTTTTAAGGTTAGTGATCAACATCGTAATATCTTCAATATGTTCAACTACATTTACTAAGATAAAAACGTCGGACTTTGGAAGGTCTTCATTTCCTAGGATAAGTTTTTGCTGAACATGTAATCCTTTTTCTTTTGCAAGTTCAGATGCTTTGTGGCTACCGTCAAAACCTATGATGTTTCTTTCTTGGAATCTGTCAGCAAACCTCTTGAGGAGATTTCCTTCGCCGCATCCTATTTCGACCAATGAATTGAAATGAACCGGCAAGTGAGGAACAATCCAGTCAAAAAAAACCTGGGATCTGGCGACGGGCCCCTGCGACGTATAGAAGAAATGTTCTTCTTTGCCCAAAGTGTTTAACTCATATTCCCTTCCATATAATACCTCAAGTTCTTCCGGGGAAAAAGGGCACTCATTAGCCACGACACCACTGTCCAGACAGATGATCTTTTTGAGATTACCGTTCCCAATGCGTTGATCGCCGGTCATGATCCGGCCGGTTTGTGACGAATAGAAAGGCTTCCAACGGGGACTGCCGGAAATCGGACATATTCTCATAAACGTTTACTTTTCCATTGTTTCGTTAATTCGATCGAATTAGGATTATTCATAATAATGTTCATTGATTCTTTTCCGCAGTTCATCATTACGTCAATAACTGATGTATAGGGGATAAATTCGCCCCATAATTGTTTGTATGGTGATTGAACATAATCTTGAAAAATCACTGTGATCCCATGTCGTTTAAAAAGTTCCATATCGATAAAGTTTTGTGCCGATTTGCCGTCGTAAAGTAAGTCAACTCCTTCAAAATGTTTACAGATTTCAATAATTCGAGAATTCTTGTCTGTCGAGTGATTCGGTATGTCGGAAGTGTAGTAAATAGGAGTATTTATTCCTATATAGTTGCAAATTGCCTTGTTTAAGTTATAGTTTAAGTCAACGAGCCTTTCATATTTATTGTAAATGATCGGTTTGATGATTCCGATTATATCGTCAAAATAAGGCGCTTTCTTATACCATTCCGTGATCTTATTTATCAGATCTTCTTCCCATGGGCTGTTATAGGAGATCAAGGCTTGGTTGATTAAAGTGTTTCTGGATGCGTTGCCGACGGGAACGTGTATGGGTTTCATTCCGTACGGAGATTTCAATTGATTGTTGTTGCGCCAGTCTTTTTTTGTGTATTGGACATCATCCAGGTAAACAAAAATGTCACCGATAGCCATTTGTTCAAAATAGCCAAGCCAAGGTACAAAACAGGGCTGTATGATGGAAATGATCATTTTAAAATCCGTTTATGATGTCAATGGTTTTTGATATATCAGAGAGCGTTACCCTATGATCAACAAACAGGTTGATCACTTTATGGCTGAAACTATAGCTCCCTGAATATTTGTCTCTATCAAATGTTGTTTGAAATAGCTCTATGATCGGCGGATACCAGGTGCTTACTAACACATTTTGGGCCCGCAAGTGTGCAATGAGGTTCTCACGTTCGGCAGAATCTACCAACAAGTTATACCGCCAATAAATTTGACCTTCTTTGTGATCAATATGCCGGACTTTATCGGATCGGATCCGGTCTCGGTACTGAAACGCCTTTTTGGCCCGCTCTTCGATATTGAGGTCAAGACTTTGAAGACGTTTTTTAATGTCATTCTCAGAAACCGAATCTATTTTGTAAAGTAGGAAATTAGAGTAATTTTCATACAATGAAACGTAAGTTAACGGCATCGGCGGCTCTTTCCGCGTACGGATTTCCCTTAGTTGGCTCTGAAATTTATTGTCCATTTCTTTATGCCTATCGGAGTATGTTTCGAGTGAATCTGCTGCTTCTCTAACTTTTTCTCTGAGGCTTTTGTCTTTTACAAATGCAGCACCGCCGTAACCATGTTCAATAATTTTAGCGTAGCCAAAGCTAAAAATCGCGGCATCACCCCATGACCCAAGAGGCTTATTATCAAATGTTCCACCAATTGAATTGCAAACATCTTCAATCAAGAACAGACCTTTCTCCGCAGCCCAGGCACTGATCGTGTCGATCTGTAACGGAATTCCAAAATTATGCACGGCTAGCAGCACAGATTCGTCCCCTGTGAAAGCGTTTTGAATGTCACTGAGTCTCGCGTTTCCATCAAACTCATTCACATCATAGAAAACAGGTATCATGCCTGCTTTTTTAATGATCGGATAAACGATTTCACAGATGTTAACGGGCAACAATATCGAAGCGTTGGGTCGATTCAAACTTTTTAAAATGCTCCATAACGCCGTGGATCCCCTTCCGGTGAAAATGAGATCTTTGAAATCAATTTTCATATTCCACGCGTTGGTTTAATGCTCGGCGAAAATCAAGGTTCTTATTTATTCTTTCTAACTTGAAGACAACCATCGCGAGAAGCATGAATTGAATTCCCACGATAGCCAGAACTAATGAGAAAATAAGAAAATTTGTTGGTAATGCGGATTGTTCTATAATTCCCCAAGTGATTATTCCCAACACAGATATTGTACCAATAAAAGAAAGGAAGACCCCTAGTGCTATAAGCAAGACAAGGGTCGTCCCTCCCGTACTGAAGTTTAATAAAGCTAGTGCAATCGCGTAAATCAAATCGCTGACTTTGTAATGACTTTTCCTAACTTGGACGAGGTTATATTCAATAGAATATTCAAGTATCTTAAAATTGAGATTCATCATGAGTATCGGCAAATTTTGAATCAAAATATCATGTGTGAGAAATTTGTCTAGAGCCTTTCTTGTTAGTAGTTTGAATGTGGATCCGATGTCCTTTAGCTTGGTCTTTCCAATCTTTTGAAGCAGCCATGAAATTATTCTTGAGCCCAGTCTCCTTGAAAAACTGGCCGACCTAGTAATTCTAGATGCACTTATGATATCCCAGCCTTTGTTGTCCGCAGCGTACTTAAAGAAGTCAACCATACGCTCAGGGTCGACCTGAAGATCGGAATCCATCATAAACACGTAATCGCCCGTCGTATGTTTTAGGGCAATTGAAGTGGCAATATGTTGTCCGGAATTCTTATTCAAGTGAATCAATTTGATAAAAGGATATTGAGGAAGCAGTTCCTTGATCCTTAATAATGTATCATCGGGGCTGCAATCATCAACAAGTACTATTTCAATATCATTTGTAATTGTCTTTAACGATGAAACAGAACGATGAATAAATTCCTGAATTTTCGCGCTGTCATTGTAAACTGGGGAAGCTAATGAGATTCGCATCTTCAGACTTAGTTTAAGTGATACTGTTCTTCCATAAACCGTAAAACGAATCCGTGCTTGATAACCGGCTGAA
>CAZHUW010000129.1:0-9401 GCA_964535295.1 uncultured Bacteroidota bacterium | reverse complement strand
GTCTGTTTGATCCCGCCGTCGGCAATGATAGGTACATTTTCTTTATGCGCAATTTTAGCGCATTCCATGATGGCGGTGATCTGCGGTACGCCGACACCGGCAACCACGCGTGTGGTGCAGATGCTGCCCGGCCCGATACCAATCTTGATCGCATCCGCGCCGGCTTTTATGAGTTCCGTCGCGGCGTCCGCGGAAGCAATATTGCCGGCGATAAGTTCGATCTGAGGAAACTTTTGTTTCACCATGCGAACCGCAGCGATCACGCCTTTGGAATGGCCGTGCGCGGTATCCACCGCCAGCACGTCCACTCCCGCTTCAACGAGTGCCGCCGCGCGGTCCATGGAATCTTTGGTTACGCCGAGCGCCGCGCCGACGCGTAAACGTCCGTGTGAATCTTTACAGGCGTTAGGATACATTTTCTTTTTCTGAATGTCCTTGACCGTGATCAATCCTTTCAGGATATAATGATCATCCACCACCAGCAGTTTTTCGATGCGGTGTTTGTGCAGTAATTTTTCGGCCTCCTCGAGCGTCGTGCCGATCTTGGCGGTGACCAGGTTGTTCTTGGTCATCACCGTTTCGACCTTCTCATTGTGGTCCGTGGCAAAACGCAGATCGCGGTTGGTCAGAATGCCGGCCAGTTTCCCGTCTGCATATGTGATCGGGATCCCGCTGATCTTGTATTTTCGCATCAATTCCAGTGCGTCGTATAATTTATTATCCGGCGTCATGGTGATCGGTTTCATGATCATCCCGCTTTCGGAGCGTTTCACACGGTCGATCTCGGAGGCCTGGTATTCGATGGAACAGTTCTTGTGCACGATCCCGATCCCGCCTTCCCGCGCGATGGCAATGGCCAATTCCGATTCCGTGACCGTATCCATGGCCGCGCTGACCAAAGGCATGTTCAGTGAAATATTCCGTGTCAGGCGCGTCTGGAGGTCGACCGTATTCGGCAGAACTTCAGAATAAAGGGGCAATATAAGTACGTCGTCGAAGGTCAAACCTTCGCCGATTACTTTTTCTTCTTTTCTGGGATCGGGGTTCATGAGGCACTCCTTTTGAGGCGTTTTCTTGGGGCACGAATGTATTGAAACACCCTTAAAAACGCAAGTGAAATGAGGTTTTTTGCGCAGGAATTTTGCTTGACAATAAGATCAAAAAAAACTATCTTCTGCCCCTAAATTTGATAAGTCGTTTATCTTTTGAATTTACACAGTTTAATGAAGGTCAAATTAGAGAAAATCTTGGGCCTGGACGACGGCGAATACAGGTTTCATTTTGAGTCGGGCGCCAAAGAGATCGGCATTGAACTCAAAGATTACGAAGGGCATGAGGTTTTTGACCGTCCGATCATAACGGACGTGATATTGAACAAGACAAGTCATCTATATTATGTAAAATTTCATGCGGCATCCGACGCCCGTTTTTTATGCGACCGTTGTCTTGAGGATGCGCGAAAAAAGATTGAAGGCTCTTTTGAGGTCATTTTTACGGACCTGAAATCGCGGCGGGAAGAACATGACAGCGAATCGGAAGTACGCCTGATCGAGATCAACAAAGCCAACGAGATCGTGCTGGACAAAGATGTTTGCGATACTTTATTACTCGAGATACCGATAAAAGTTTTATGTAAAGAGGATTGTAAAGGTTTATGCGTGGAATGCGGGGCTAATTTAAATGAAGCTTTGTGCGAACACGCCGCCGCACCGATGAGTGCAAATAATTAAAAAGATAACATAGCAGGAGAGTATCATGCCAAATCCAAAACGCAGACATTCGAAACAACGCCGCGACAAACGCAGAACGCACTGGAAGATCGACGGCCCGGCAACGGGAAAATGCTCCAATTGCGGTCAGCCCAAAATGCACCATCGTATGTGCCCCAATTGCGGGCATTATGACGGCCGCCAGGTTGTCGTAGCAAAAGAAGCCTAAATAATCATTTAAAGAGAGGCTTCCGACGTTTTTTTGAATTGCCTGATCATGTTATTTCCGTAACACGTCAGGCAAATTTTTTATCGGCGTAAGTTGTATTTGATAAATATTTAAATGTTGTCTATATTGGCGGCGTCCAAGAGGAAAACATATCAACAACCGGACCGCAAGAAACCATGAAGATCATTGTTGACGGCATGGGAGGCGATGAGGCTCCCGCGCATATCGTTGACGGCGCCGTGATGGCCGCTAAAGAATTTAGCGATAAGAACGAGCCGCACCGCATCATCATCACAGGCCCCAAAGAAAAAATTCTGAGCAGGGTGCATCACTGCCATGGTGACGGACTTCTGGGAAAATATCTGGAGATCGTGCATACCGACGAGTGGATCGAAATGCATGAATCGCCTGCGACGGCTTTGACCAAAAAACCTAAGTCGTCCATGCATATCGGCGTGGAGATGGTTAAAAAGGGCGAAGCCGATGCGTTTGTCAGCATGGGAAACACCGGCGCCGTGATGTCAGTAGGGCTTATGGGTTTAGGACGAATCGAAGGCGTGTCACGGCCGACGATCGCGGCTTTTTTCCCGACGGTAAAAGGAAGTTCGCTGGTTCTGGATGTTGGCGCGATGGTGGACTGTAAACCCAATCATCTTTTGCAATTCGGTGTGATGGGCAGCGTGTACATGCACGCAATGTTGAATATTGAAAGCCCGAAAGTCGGGCTGCTCAGCGTCGGCGAAGAGGATAATAAAGGCGACGATCTGACGGTGAAATCCAACGAGCTCTTCAGGGAAAAGAAATTATTTGATTTTATCGGTAATGTGGAAGGGCGGGACATTCTGGCGGGGAAAGCGGATGTGGTGGTCTGTGACGGCTTTGTTGGCAACGTGGTTCTTAAATTCGGTGAAAGTGTGGCCGGATTTATGAAATCGCAGTTTCGCGCCGTTGCGAAAAGCGGTCTGCTGTACAAACTTATGATGCTCGTTGCAAAGCCCGCGTTGATGAAAGTTTTCAAGGGTATGGATTATGAGGAACACGGCGGTGTTCCGCTGCTGGGCGTCAACGGCGTGGTCATTATCGGTCACGGGAGTTCATCGGCTAAAGCGCTGAACAAAGCGATCCATGTTGCAAAAGAAATGGTTGAAAAGAAGATCAACGAAGTTATTAAAGAGAAGATCAATTTATCATAAGGACGACATGTCATTAGGTAAAAAGAACAGAGCGAAAATATCGGGTGTGGCGCACTGGGTTCCGGAAAAAGTCCTGACCAACGCGGAACTGGAAAAAATGGTGGATACCACGGACGAGTGGATCACGTCGCGCACCGGCATCAAAGAGCGGCATATTTTGGAAGCCGGAAAAGCTTCGTCGGATATGGCGGCTGAAGCGTGCAAGATCCTTTTTGAAAAAACCGGGACCGATCCGGATGAGATCGACGTGATCGTATTCGGCACGGTGACGCCCGACATGATGTTCCCTGCATCGGCGTGTCTCTTACAGACCAAAGCGGGCATGTCCAAAGCCTGGGGCTTTGATGTGTCGGCAGCGTGCTGCGGATTTGCCTATTCGCTGGTCATCGGCGCGCAATTTATCGAATCGGGGTCGGCTAAAAAAGTTCTGGTCGTCGGATCGGACAAAATGAGTTCCATCGTGGATTATACCGACCGCAACACGTGCATTCTTTTCGGCGATGCCGCCGGCGTGGTGCTGTTGGAAAGATCGGAAGATGAAAAAGTAGGTATTCTGGATTATTATAATACTGTGGACGGCAACGGCGCGCAGTACCTGAATATGCCCGGCGGCGGAAGCCTCAATCCTCCGACGCATGAGACGGTTGATAAAAAAATGCATACGATCTATCAGGACGGAAAAAATGTTTATCAATATGCCGTCAAAGGCATGTCGGAAGCGTCGGCGCTGATCGTGGAACGTAATGGTCTGACCGGCAAAGACGTGGGTTTGTTCGTTCCCCACCAGGCGAATAAACGGATCATCGATTCCGCCGCGCAGCGCATGGGACTAAGGGATGATCAGGTCATCATCAATATTGACCGTTACGGCAACACCACTGCGGCAACCATTCCGATGGCTTTGTCCGAGGCAGTGACGGACGGCAAGATCAAAAAAGGCGATTATGTGGTGATCGCGGCTTTCGGCGGCGGATTCACCTGCAGCAGTATTTTAGTTAAATGGGCTTATTAACCAACAACAGATATGAGTAAGATCGCATTCGTTTTTCCGGGACAAGGTTCGCAGTATGTCGGTATGGGAAAAGATCTATATGATCAGTTTTCGATCGCAAAAACAATGTACGATAAAGCCAATGATATCCTCGGACTCGATCTCGCGAAAATATCTTTTGAAGGTCCGGAAGAATCTCTGAAGCAGACACGGGTCACGCAGCCGGCTATATTCGTTCATAGTATCGTGGTTTTAGAAATACTCAAAGAAAAATTCGGTGCCGATAAAATCAAATTTCACATGACGGCAGGACATAGTCTCGGAGAATATTCTGCGTTGGTGGCTGCCGGCGTGATGAATTTTGAAGATGCGCTGCAAGTCGTAAAAGTTCGTGCGGAAGCCATGCAACATGCGGGCGAACAGAACAAGGGCACGATGGCCGCTGTGATCGGGATGGAAGCGGAGCCGCTCGGCAAGATCTGCTGCGAAGCGTACACGACCGGTATCGTGCAGTGCGCAAATTTCAATTCACCCGGCCAAATAGTGATCTCCGGTTCGGTTGCCGGCGTTCAGAAAGCCATGGAAATGGCCAAAGCTCAGGGCGCTCGTATGGTCAAAGAACTCGTGGTCAGCGGCGCGTTTCACTCTCCGCTGATGGAAAGCGCCCGTACAGCAGTAGAATCAAAACTGAACACGGTGAATGTTCATGACGCTCGGGTTACGGTTTATCCTAATGTGACAGCCAAACCAACGACTTCAAAGGACGATGTGAAGAAATTGCTGGTCGAACAGATCACCGCTCCGGTCAAATGGCATGAGACGGTTGTAAATATGATCGCAGACGGCGCAACAAAATTTTATGAGGTCGGTCCAGGGAATGTTTTGCAGGGATTGATCAAGCGCATTGATAAAAATGTGGCTTGTGAATGTATCGGGATAATCGATGAATTAGAGAAATTTAACATTTAACATTGATCATTTAACAATTGACGTTATCCAGGTGCAGATTAAAACTAATGTTACTCAAGAAAAGACTTATGCATTTGCGCTCAGAATAGTTAAACTTTATAAATTTCTAACGAATCATAAAAAGGAATATATTCTTTCAAAACAAATTTTGAGAAGTGGGACTTCCATAGGGGCCAATGTTGCCGAATCGAACGGAGCTATTTCAAAAGCTGATTTTTCTTCTAAGATTTCGATTGCCTATAAAGAAGCATTAGAAACAAAATATTGGCTGAGCTTACTGTTTGATGCGGAATATATCACAAAAAAAGAGTTTGAGAGTATACATGCCGACTGCGATGAGCTTTGTAAGATATTTTTTAGTATACTAAAAACGACTCGCATACGCAGACCTAAATGATCAATGTTTAATGTTCATTGATAAATGATAAATGACTTGTTCTTTGGAAAATAAAATAGCGATCGTGACGGGTTCCTCTCGCGGGATCGGCAAAGCTATCGCAGATTGTTTTTTGAAAAGCAGAGCGAAAGTCATTCTGAACGGAAGAACGGCGGAGAATCTTCAAAATGCGACAAACGAATTTGCCGCCGCCGGATTTTCGGACAGCACGTTGCCGGTGCAGGCCGATGTATCCAAGCCGGAAGAGGCGAAAAGATTGCTTGATACTGCGATTGAAAAATACGGGCGTCTGGATATTCTGGTCAACAATGCAGGCGTTTTCAAAAACAGCCTCTTGGCGCGCATGGATGAGAATGAGTGGGACTGGGTCATCGAGAATAATCTGAAAAGCGCTTACATCTGCACCAAACTTGCCGCCAGGATCATGATGAAGCAGCGTTCGGGCAGGATCATCAATATGTCTTCCGTAGTTGCGCTGGGCGGGAATCCTTTTCAGGCAAATTATGTTGCTTCCAAAGCCGGTATCGACGGACTCATGATGGCTACGGCGAAGGAACTTGCGCCTTACGGCATTACGGTTAATTCGATAGCGCCCGGATATATCAAGACCGATATGACAAAGGATTTTTCAGAACAGACAATCGCGGATATTTTGAAGTTTATTCCGCTTAATCGCGCCGGCACGGCGGAGGAAGTTGCGCATGTAGTGAAATTCGTTGCGTCGGATGAAGCGAGTTACATCACCGGACAGGTCATTCAGGTGGACGGCGGAAGAGTGATCCGGTAAATAACCAAAACGGTAAATTAATTTCGTAATTCAAATATAACCAATTCCTTTAAACTACACTAAGGAGACCAGGACATGACAAGAGAAGAAATTACTAAAAAAGTCACCGAGATCATCGTTAAGAAACTGGGTGTGACGGAAGGCGAAGTAACTCCCGCGGCATCGTACGTGGAAGATCTCGGCGCAGATTCACTCGATCAGGTTGAGCTCGTGATGGAATTTGAAGATTCCTTCAGTCTCGGCGAAAAGATCCCGGAAGAAGAAGCGGCCAAATTGACGACCGTCGGTTCGACCATTGAATACCTGGTCGGCAAACTCGGAAAGTAATTGTCGATTTAGAATGGCTAATAGCGTTGAGGATTTGCCCTCAACCGGTTAGCCATTTTTTGTTTTGTTCGTTTTGATCTGATTTTTGTACATATAACGCGATTCCATCCAAAAGGAGTTTCTAATGAAACAACGCAGAGTGGTCATCACGGGTTTAGGTACGGTAACGCCGATCGGTAATTCGGCGCAGGATCTCTGGCAGGGTATGAAAGAAGGACGTAACGGGGTTGGCCCGATCACCCTTTTTGATACCAAAGATCATGTCACGAAGTTTGCCGCGGAGGTCAAAGGGTTTGACCCCACCGCTTATATTGATAAAAAAGAAGCTCGTCGCATGGACCGTTTTTGTCAGTTTGCCGTAGCGGCTTCCAAAATGGCGATCGATGATGCGAAACTGGATGTTAAATCACTGGACGCTAACCGTATCGGCTGTATCATCGGAAGCGGCATCGGCGGATTCAGCACTTTTGAAGAACAGTTTGAAACTTATATGCAGAAGGGCCCGCAGCGGGTCAGCCCGTTCTTTATTCCGATGATGATCATTGATATTGCGGCGGGGCACGTGGCGATCATTAACGGCCTGAAAGGGCCGAATTACGCTACGGTTTCTGCCTGCGCGACGGGCAGTCATGCGATCGGCGACGCGTTCATTTTGATCGAGCGCGGCGATGCGGACGCGATGGTCTGCGGCGGAGCGGAAGCGGGTATCTGCCGGATGGGCGTCGCGGGCTTCAATGCACTCAAAGCCTTGTCCACGCGTAACGATGATCCGCTGAAAGCCAGCCGCCCGTTCGATAAAGAGCGCGACGGTTTTGTCATGGGCGAAGGCGCGGGTGTTGTTGTGCTGGAAGAACTCAGCCATGCATTGAAACGCGGTGCAACGATCTACGGCGAAATGGCCGGTATCGGTTATACCGATGACGCCTACCATATCACGGCGCCTGCCGAAGGCGGCGAAGGCGCAGCGCGCGCCATGACCTTGGCGCTCAAAGATGCCGGGCTCAAAATAGAAGATATCGGTTATATCAATGCCCACGGTACGTCCACCGAATACAACGATAAGAACGAAACTGCCGCGATCAAAACGGTGTTCGGCGATCATGCGTATAAATTATTGGTCAGTTCTACTAAATCTATGACCGGTCACCTTTTGGGTGCGGCCGGCGGCGTTGAATTCATTGCGACGGCCCTTGCCGTAAAAGAAGGCGTGATCCCGCCGACGATCAATTATGAATTCCCGGATGAGAATTGCGACCTTAATTATGTTCCCAATAAAGCGGTAGAGCGGAAGATCAAAGCGGCTATCAGCAACACGTTCGGATTCGGCGGGCACAATACCTGTCTGGTTGTGAAAGCATACGAGCCGTAGCGGTTGACGGAAATGTCTCATGCCTGTAAAATTTAACATACCGGTTGGAACTTCTTTAGGTTCCGGCCGGACTAAGTTTTTCAGACGCCTCCGGTGGCGGTGGGGTTTTGAAAAAGATATCAGGAGCCATGAAAAACTGCTAAGATCGTTCGAGAAAACGATCGACGTCCGCATTTACGACCCTCATATTTTTATCCAGGCGCTCAAACATCGTTCGTATCTCAGCATCGGTAACGAGCAAAGAGTGCGTTCGTATGAACGGCTGGAATTTCTCGGCGATCTGATATTGAATTTGATTACAGGCGAGTTTTTGTATAAGTTATACCCTCACCAGTATGAAGGCGATCTGACGAAGAGCAAATCGTTACTGGTGAATAAAAAAATATTGGCGCAGCAGGCGGAAATTCTGGGATTAGGGCGCTTCATTCTGATGAGCGAAGGGGAGGAAAAATCGGGCGGACGTCTCAGGCCATCGATCCTGTCCGATGTTTTGGAATCGGTGATCGGTGCGATCTATCTGGACAGCGGGTACCCGGCGTCGAGGGAATTTGTTCTGAATCACATTCTTCACAATACGGAAGAGATATTAAGCGACGACCTGAATGTCAATTATAAGGGTGAATTACTGGAATGGTCGCAGGCGCAAGAGTGGGGGATCCCCGCATATAACGTGATTAATCAGGAAGGGCCGGAGCATAATAAGGAATTTACGGTCGAAGTTTTGATAAAACAGCAAGTGTACGGAAATGGTAAAGGGTTAACTAAAAAAGATGCCGAGCAGCAAGCGGCGCGGCAGGCTTTGAAAAAAATCAAACAGAATCAGCTTACTTAATGTTCGAGGTGTGTCGTGAAAAAGATATGTGTGGTTGGAACGGGTTACGTCGGGCTGGTATCCGGCGCATGTTTGGCCGATTTCGGCAATCATGTGATATGTGCCGACATTGACAAAGATAAAATTGATAAATTGAACAATGGCGTTATTCCGATCTATGAACCGGGCCTTAAAGAGGTTGTGGATCGAAATGTCGAAAAAGGACGTCTTTCATTTTCCAATGACGTGGACGCGGCAATACGCGACACGGAAGTGGTATTCATTGCCGTCGGAACGCCCCCGGGAGAAGGCGGAGAAGCTGATCTTCGGATCGTATTCAGCGTTACGGAAAGCATTGCAAAAAATCTGAATTCGTACAAAGTGGTTGTGACCAAAAGTACCGTCCCTGCGGGCACCGGAAAAAAAGTGCATGACATCCTTTCCAAAAAAGCACCCAAAGGATCTGAGTTTGACGTGGTATCCAACCCGGAGTTCCTCAGGGAAGGTTCCGCGGTCAATGATTTTATGCGGCCGGATCGGGTCGTGATCGGCAGCAACAGCGAACGTGCTACGGAGATCATGAAGCAGGTTTATCGCGCGTTGTACATAAATGAAACGC
>CAZHUW010000128.1:0-9561 GCA_964535295.1 uncultured Bacteroidota bacterium | reverse complement strand
TGGACTGGATCCAGAAACACATTTTCCCGGGCTCGTTACTGCCTTCGATTGCTGCGCTGAATCAAGCGATCAATCGAACCGGTGAACTGACCTTGGTAGATCTCAAGAATATGGGCCATCATTATGCGCAGACCCTTGCAATATGGCGTGAGAATTTTAACCGCAACAGAGAACAGGTGAAAAAGCTCGGCTTCGACAGCCGTTTTATACGCAAATGGAATTATTATTTCAGCTATTGCGAAGCAGCCTTTTATATGCGTAATATTAGCGTCGTCCAGATGATCTATACGCGTCCAAATAATATTGCGTATTAGTTTCATAACTTTATTCTTTTTCAGATAATTCAAGGCCGGTTGTCAATGTTCCTGATCAATTTTTTTAAGAGGAGTCTAGTTAGTCCTTTACTCAATCTTCTCAAACAGGGAATTACACCGGATAAACTTGCTTTGAGTGTAGGATTGGGAGTAAGCCTTGGTATATTTCCCGTGATCGGCGCTACAACCATTTTATGCACCGCTTTCGGATTTCTCTTCCGCGTCAATCAGGTCGCGATTCAACTGGTGAATTATTTTACCTACCCGCTGCAACTGATCCTGTTCATTCCTTTTTTTCATCTCGGCGCGTGGCTGTTTCAGACTGAGCCGTTGCCTTTTTCCGTTGAGCAGATATTCACGATGTTGACCGCGGATACCCTTGCAACCATTGAGGCATTATGGCTGGCCAACCTCAGGGCCGTGGTTGCCTGGATGCTCATCGGTCCTCTACTATCATTTGTTCTCTATCGTATTTTAACGCCGGTCTTCGCACGATTCACACCAACTCCATCCGCTTGACTTTCAACCGGCTCACGTCTATATTAAAATAACTCGAAAATAACCCGGAAAAGGCGAAGAAAAGTATTCTTCGCTTTGTTTTTTTTAATCGATTTGTTATTCGTGCAATGAGGAATACATGAAAGCTTTTGCTTCCATATTCTTTTTCTACAGTCTGGTGACTTCTTTGACAGAGATCGACACAGGACGGTATTTCATGGATATAGGCAACGAAACAACTATCGATTCGCTGGACCGGATCCCGGCTTCATCTCCTTACTACTCCGTCGCGCAGCAAAGGCTGGCCGAGTTGTTTTTGACACAGAACACCGTTGCCGCCAGAAGAAAAGCTAAGGAACATATACAGAAAGCCCTGCTTGCACAGCCGCACAATCTGGAATTTCAGCTTACGCATATTCATATTCTGTACGAACAAGGGTTTTACCGTTCAGCCAATGAATATTGCGACCGGTTGTTGGCGGTACCGATTCCGCCCAAACAATCTTATAACACTCAATACGCCGAAGCCTACTACTATAAAGGACTGATAGCGGAACGATTTGCATTCAAATATAAAGACATGATCAGCGTCATCGGGGAGGACAATTTCATTTCCCTCGCGCATTACGGAGAAGAAGATCTCAAATTTTCCGCTCATTGTTACGAAAAAGCGCTTGAATTCCATTCTGCTCACCGGGACGCCCTTTTTCATTTAGGTCTTTTGTATTATGAGATACGCAGTTTTGAGAAAATGGCGATGCTTTTCGAAAAGATCGTTTCACAAAACCCGCAGGACAAAGATGCTTATGCCTTTGCCGCATTGGCATACTATAACTCCGGGCAGTATGAAAAGTCCAAGGACTATTATCAAATGGCCATGAATTTCATGTCAGAACAGGAACTGGCGGAATTCAATCATATCGGATACATCGTAGCGCCGCCGGATCAGAAAAAATATCAAAACGGCGGAACGGCTCCGTCAGAGGCGGCAGAATTCCAGCGTTCGTTTTGGAATCAAAAAGATCCTCTCTATCTCACGGCTTATAATGAAAGGCTCCTGGAACATTATAACCGCATGACGTATGTGAATTTGCGCTTCGGTGTTCCCCGTATGAACATTACCGGTTGGAAAACCGATCGGGGTATGATCTATATCCGGTACGGCAAACCGGTCTTATTATACAAGACCCAGCCGGATGAAAAGAAACTCGGAGGAGGAGAAACGTGGGTATATACGGCATTCTCTTTTACATTTGATGACGAATATGCCAGCGGCAACTTCCTGATGGACCAATCCAACTATTTAGCGGCCCGGTCCGCTTACCATGCGCATGAGGATATTTATTCTCTGCCTTTGGAAAGGACCTTCGAAATGCAGAGCCGCTTGTATCAATTCAAGGGCGCCAATGGCAGCACCCGTGCCCGTGCGTATTTTCAGGCATATATAAAAAGCATGGAACCTGAATTCGACGTCATGGCAATGGACGCCGAAGCAGAATGCGGATTGTTCTTTTTAGATGGGCAGGCGAACATCGTTCATGAATCGCGTAAACATCTTAAACTCGGTTCAAAAGATACTACGGAGCAAAAATTCGTCAGTTTTATCGAATTGGACCGCCTTCCGACACAGGCCGGGGCACGGCGTTATTCCTTTGAGATCATGACCGTCGGCGATAAGCGCACCGCGGTTTCGCGCGACAGTACGGCCATCATGGATTTTTCGGGCGACCGCCTTATGCTGAGCGACGTCATTATGGCCTCGTCCATTGCGGAACATCCGGAACTAAAGATCATCCCCAATTTTACCGGCGTATTCTCAAAAACAGAGAACCTTTTCCTTTATTTCGAAGTGTATAACCTGCTGCTGAATGACGACGCGCGCGGACAATTCAAAGTGAACGCCAGGCTCCAGCAACGCGGAAACGGCGGGCTTTCCGGCGTACTTCGAAATTTGCTGAAGGACAAAAACGGAGGGCAGATCGGCTCTTCATTTGACGTCACTAGTTACTCGCGGGATGAGCGTTTTTTTTTCGGGCTGAATTTAACCGACGTGACCCCGGGCAATTATGATCTGCATCTTCAGATCACCGATACGATGGCTAATGCTTCCGTCGAACGCGTATTACCTATCACAATTAAACCGTAATCCAATGACCGGTCCGGCAGCTTCAAAAATCATCGTAGAGATCTATTCCAAACCGGGCTGCCATTTGTGTGAAGAAGCGAAGGAATTGCTTGTCCAGACGAAGAAAGAATTTGACATGGAAATAAAAGAGATCAACATTGAAGGGGATCCGTACCTGTTCCAAGAATACCGGTACGATATTCCTGTCATACGGATCAACGGACGAAAGGCTTTCAAACACAGGGTCGATGGAGGGCAATTAAGAAAACGGCTCGAAAATGAAAAACAAAAAAACACTTAAATATTTCCGATTACGCATTATTCGTAACGCAAAGCCTCGATCGGGTTGAGTCCAGCGGCTTTACGCGCAGGGTAAAAGCCGAAGAATATTCCGATCGCTGCGGCAAAGCCCATTGAAACAAATATCGAGGCCGCGCTGATCGATACAGACCAACTGGTGAACGTTTCGACCATTTGCCCCGTCATCACGCCGAGGATGAGCCCGATCACACCGCCCATCAAGCTGAGCACGATCGCTTCCACTAAGAACTGAAGTAGAATATCCTGCTCCGTGGCCCCGATGGCCATACGGATGCCGATCTCACGGGTACGTTCCGTTACGGACACCAGCATGATATTCATGATGCCGATCCCTCCGACTACCAATGAAATCGAGGCTACGATGATCATAAGAAGCGAAACTGTTTTTGAGATCGATTTAGCGATCTCATTTACCTGTTCCTGAGTACGGATCTGAAAATCGTCGTCGCCGTAGGTTGGAATCCGATGCGCCGTTCGTATGATATCACGGATCTCTTCTATGGCCGCGGACATATCCTGGCTGGTACGGACGGAAACATAAATATAATCGATCTCCTGATTGCCGATAATCCTTTTCTGAAAAGTGGTAAAGGGTATGATGATCATATCGTCCTGGTCCTGACCCGAGGCCAATTGGCCTTTGGATTCCAATACGCCGACAACCCGAAAAGGAATGTTCTGAATCCGGACAATCTCTCCGCTCGGATCATACTGCCCGAACAAATTGGTCGCTACGGTAGAGCCCAGAACGCACACTTTATTTCCCGAACGATAATCCTGGTCGGTGAACATGATACCGTATTTGAGACCCCAGTTACGTATTGTCGTGAAACTCGTATTTACTCCGAATATTTGGCTTCCCCAATTCCTCTCGGCTGTCACCACACTGGTCACGACCCTGATCACCGGTGTCTGCGCCGTCACGAGATCGCAATCCCGCAGAATCGCCTCACCGTCCGAAGCTTCCAGTTCTGTAAGCGATCGAATACGTATACCACCGGCCGTGACACCGCCGGGGCGAATCGTGATCATATTGGTGCCGAAAGCGGCGGTCTGATTATCAATTTCCTGTTGCGCGCCCGCACCCACACCGGTCATGGCAATGATTGAGCCAACACCAATAACAATTCCAAGCATTGTCAATGCCGACCGCATTTTGTTGCGCTTCAGGGCGTTATAGGCAACTTTAAGGATATTCATGTAATTCATGATAAAACCTGCTTTGCGTCTATCCGGAAAACGATGCGACGTAGTTAAGACTATTTAACGATTCAGTTTGTTTGTTTCTTCTCCCGCAAATACTAGTACAGACCAGTTCCTGCGAAAATCTGCGAAATTTGCAGGCAATATATTTTTAAATTTCTTTCACGCATTATCAACGATCGACGTGGCCAAAACCCGCTTCATTTCTTCTTCCGGGTTGAGCTGTGTCTGGACCATAAAATCTTTGATGATCCTGCCGTCACGGAAAACCACATTACGCCGGGCATATTGGGCGATATCGTTCTCATGCGTCACCAGAACTATCGTGATACCTTCGTTATTCAGCTTTTGAAAGATCGCCATGATCTCGATGCTGGTCTTGCTGTCCAAGTTACCGGTGGGTTCGTCCGCCAGGATCATGGACGGATGGGTTGCCAGGGCCCGTGCGATCGCCACGCGCTGCTGCTGTCCGCCTGATAGCTCGTTCGGTTTATGGTCAAAACGTTTTTCCAATCCAACCGCTTTCAGCGCTTCCAGTGCAAGTTCTCTGCGCTGATGAGACGGGATGCCCTGATACAACAGGGGCAACTCAACATTCTCAAGGGCGCTGGTTCGAGACAACAAATTAAAACCCTGGAATACAAAACCGATCTTGCGGCTGCGAATATGCGCTTGTTCTTTTTTTGTCATGTGAGCAACCGAAATACCGTCCAACCAATATTCGCCGGATGTCGGCGCATCAAGACAACCGAGAACGTTCATGAACGTTGATTTACCCGAACCTGACGCCCCCATGATCGCGACGAATTCGCTTTCGCGTATTTCCAGCGAAACGCCGCGCAGCGCCTGCACATCGACATCGCCCATTCGGTACGTCTTTTTTAAGTTTTTTACCGAGATTAGCGCGGTGTGCGTAAGCTGCGTTTTTGGTTCGTTCGTCATTTGGGTGTCTACAGACATAAATTCCTTTCTTTCAAATACGGACGATCATTTTGTTGGCCGGAAACCTTTGGCTGCTCCGGAGGTAGTTGCGGTGTTACTGACACCCACTACCACGGAGGTATTCACCGGCAAATTGTCGCTTTTGATCTCCGTGTACAATCCGTCCGTGATACCGGCATCCACAATAATCGGTACCAAACCCAGGTCATTGGCCGAAGTCCACACCATGCTGTTATTCTTGAGGTCGAATTTTACGCCATACATATCGACGAATTTTTTGTATTGTTCCTGCGACAGCGCCGGCTGGAAACGAAGAGCCATATTTGGAACTTTGACCACGTCTTTTTTTGTATCTACGATAATCGAGAGGTTCGCCGTCATTCCGGGAAGCAGTTTATTGTCTTCATTGGTCACGTCCACGATCACTTCGTAACTCACGAGATTCTGGGTAATGATGGGCTGAAGCCGAACCTGCGTGACCTTCCCTTGAAATTTCTCATCCGGATATGCATCAACATAAAACGTTGCTTCCTGGCCGACTTTGACTTTGCCGATATCCACTTCGTCGATGGTTGCTTCGATATGGATCTTGGAGAGATCGTTGGCAATAAGAAAGAGTATCGGCGCTTGTAAACTGGCCGCCACGGTCTGCCCTACATCCACGTTGCGCGAAATGACCACGCCATCGATCGGCGATACGATATTGGTATATTCGAGCGAAACCTCCGCGCGGTGATAAGCGGCGCCTGCTTGTTTGAGCTGTGCTACGGCAAGATCATGATTCGTCGACGCTTCATCCTTCTCGGCCTGTGAGATCAGTTTACGGTCAAATAATTCCGAGGCACGTTCCAGAGTTTTTTTCATCTGATCCACCTGCGCTTTTGCTCTCTCCATATTCGCTTCGGCCTCCAGCAGCTGCGCCTTCAGAAAGGTCGGATCGATTTGTGCGATCACCTGACCTTTGCTGACTTTTTGATTAAAATCGGCATTGATCTTGGAGATCGTTCCCGTGACCTGCGTGCCGACCTGTACGCGTGTCACCGGATTGACCTTTCCAGTGGCGGTTATAATAACCGAAATATCGCCTTTCTGAACAATCTCCGATTTATAAACCGTTCCGGACTTTGAAGTTCCTAAATAAACTGCGCCGGCCAAGATCATGACCCCGGCGACAGCGCCTAATATAACCGCCCACTTCTTCTTCATGTACAACTCCTGCTCTTCAAAAAATATTTAATTTTTATTATCATTTCGAATGGTTCCGGTCGACCGCCGGTAACGGGAAAGCTCAGTAAGATAATTGTATAACGCCGTGGTACGGTCGATCTTGGCATTGGCCAGAGAAAAATTAGCATCCGTTACTTCAATCGCAGATCCAACGCCTGTCTCAAAACGTCCTTCAGCCAGTTTAAGGTTTTTCTCGCTTTGTATGATGATCTTCTCGCTGGCTTTATAACGTTCCTCTGCTACTTTAACGCTGAAATATTTTTCCTGAACATCCTGAACGATCTTCTGTTTGGTCACGTTCGATTGTGATGTGGCAATACGGATCCCGCCTTGCGCTTCGGCGATTTCCGCGCGTACCGACAAACCTTGGAATATGGGAAAGGCAAAATTGACGCCAATATTATAACCCATTTTGAATTTATTGTTGGTCAAACCTGACTCGTCCACTTTCTGTATGATGTACGGACCTGTGCCGCCTGAAGCCGTTATGATGGGGAAATATTGGCTTTTCGCTGCGCTTAAGGCTGATCGCCACGCCTGTATCTTAAGCTCGGATGATTTGACTTCTTTCCGGGTACCGAGTGCGCCATTGATGGCTTCTTGCAGATTGGCGTTGAAAGGCTCATAGGCCATGTCTTTGGCTGTCATATAATCGGTCGGATCGTCGCTGATCTCGGTGATACCCATCGCGCTGTTAAGCGACACTTTGGCAAGACGGGATTTTCCTTTAGCATCAATAAGTTGTAATTCGGAATTTGCAACTTCCAACTCCGCTTTAGAAACTTCGGATTCAGGTAATTTACCCACAGCAAAAAATCCCTTTGCCCTTTCCAGGTGCTTGTTGGATTGTGCGACACGATCTTCATTGATTCGAACGATCTGCTGAGCGAGAACGTAATTGTAATAGGCCGCATGCACATTAAAAATAACGTCCTCCTCGGTGGATTCCAATGCCATTTCAGAGGCTTTGATCAGTTTTCTTTTGGAGTCCAGTGCTTTTTCTGTTCGTCCGAAATCATAAATCGGCTGTTTGATCGTCATACGGATGTTGGGAATAAAATTCCATCTTTGGGTCGTCTCAAGTGTTGGCGTCGGCGCGATGACGCTTCCGGACTGTAATGGCGTATTTGTCAGGTAAGCACCTGCCTCTAACTGAACCTGCGGGAATCGTGAGGATAATACTTGTGTATATTCCGACTCTGCAGTGATGATGGCGCCCTGTGACGCGCCGATCGCGGGCTGATTTTCCAAAGCAATCCTGACGCATTCCTCCAGCGTCAGAATTTGACTTCCGTTGATCGTAACGGCTTTTTCGACGGTCTCCTGGCCAACGATATTTAACGGCAAAAACAGCCATATTGCCGCAAAAATAGTTCTTTTCATTTCTATCCTTTCTTCAAACAAAAAATCGATTATTACTGTCATCGCACTATTCATGCCATAAAATACAAGTACGACAAACAGTGTAAGTCATTCATTTTCAAGCGAATTGATTTATATCCGATTCCAATTCGTATCCTTTTTTCACACATACTTTCACACTAAGCCGAATACCCTACAAGCGTTAGCGCTTGTTTGTTTCCCCAGCGTTTGGATATCTTTTTTAAGAATTTCTGCGATCTTTGTTGCCGTATGCAGCACGTACGCTGATTCATTCCGTTTTCCCCGAAACGGCACGGGTGTGAGATACGGAGCGTCCGTTTCGATCAGTAAGCGGTCTTCAGGCACGCGCGGCACAAGATCCGCTAATTTGGATTTCTTGTATGTCACATTGCCAGCAAATGAAATATAAAAACTCAATGCAAGCGAATCTTCAAGCGTTTTCTCATCACCGGAAAAACAATGCATGATCCCCCGTAAATTATCATAGCCATGGTTCTTTTTCTCTTCGGTCAATATCCGGATCAGATCCTCGTCGGCTTCACGGTTATGAATTACGATCGGCAGGTCAAGTTCGCACGCCAATCCGATCATTGTTCTGAATACGGTATGCTGTATCTCGAGTGGCGTATCTTTCCAATAATAATCAAGCCCGATTTCTCCGATCCCAACAACTTTTTCGTGTTCAGCCATCTGACGTAACGCATCGATCATCGAATCTTTGAAACCGATACCATCCGTCGGATGATGGCCGATGACCGCAAAGATTTGAGGATATTTTTCGGCCAGGAGAATGGCGCGACGACAGGAATCCATATCCGTTCCGATCGTCACGATCTTATCGATCCCCTGTGCAAAAGCCCGTCCTATCATAGCTTCGCGGTCGACATCAAAAAGTTCGTTATCCAGATGCGCATGCGTGTCAATGAACATCAATATTCCTTTTTGAAATAAAAGAAAATATTGAACACATCCTGTTTATTGGTTTCTGTCTGCGCGGGCTGTTTGTATTCGAATTCAACCGTTTTTTTCCATGTCTTGCCGACCTTGTTCAAAACTTTCAGGCTATCGATCCAGCTGTCTACGGACATCTCCAGTGTCAGGCTCGTTCCGGTAGTAGGGTCGTTGCCGCCGGCAAAACTGACCGAGATATTCTCGTTGATACGTTTACCGACTTCGATCGTGGCGCCCTGACCCGTTGCCGACGGCGTATATTCCAGTTTGGAGAGTCCCGCCTGGTTGGCCACCACATTGAGCACCTGGTTGATCGCAACCTGTTTGGCAAAATCGCCGGCCTGACTCGCGTCCAGTTTTCCCAGATCCTTGGTTTTTACGCCCAGAACCAGATAAGACAAAATATCTGCCGGTTCGGTCAGATCAGGCAACGGATTATCCGTGCCCCTTTCCACGGCCGTAACGGCGATCTCCGGTTTCATCAGTTTTCCGCTGACTTTGATCTGAGCCTCGGCCTGAATTTCTTCCTGATCGATCTTATAGGTAAATCGTTTGACGGCCAGGATGTCCAGATCGGGGTTAACTCCCGGGGCCCCG
>CAZHUW010000127.1:0-9621 GCA_964535295.1 uncultured Bacteroidota bacterium | reverse complement strand
GTGGGAAAAGAGGTTTGCCTCGAATGGCTTCCTGAAGCTCAGATCGGCGATTATGTCCTCGTTCACGTCGGATTCGCGCTGAGTAAGATCGATGAAAAAGAAGCCGAAGAAACTTTGCGAATGCTGACTGAAATGGGCGAACTGATCGAAGAAGAAGAACGGCTCAAAGAATTTAACGGATCAACCGGAACATCGTGATCATGTTGGATTAAAAAAAATGAAAAAGTAACGAAACATTTAGACATTTTTTATTTTTTGTTTTGTGTTATTCATTTGAATTAAGTTTGTGAAATATGCCGAATAGACTCTGTCAACCAACATAAAATCATAACGAGGTAAATCGTGCGTTACATAGACGAATACCGCAACGCCAAAGCCGCTAGACATTTTGCCGAACTGATCAAAAAAAAGGCCACACGGCCGTGGACGATCATGGAGATCTGCGGCGGACAGACGCATACGATCCTGAAATACGGTATTGAGGATCTTTTGCCGGAAACGATCAGTCTGATTCACGGCCCCGGATGCCCGGTCTGCGTAACCCCCCTGGAAATGATCGACAAAGCCATCGCGATCGCCTCACGCGACGATGTGATCTTCACGTCCTTCGGCGATATGCTGAGAGTTCCTGGATCCAAACACGACCTGCTGAGCGTAAAAGCTAACGGGTATCAGGTAAAAATGTTATACTCTCCTCTCGATGCCGTTATGCTGGCCGAAAAAAACCCGGATAAAAAAGTTGTTTTTTTCGCCGTCGGATTTGAGACCACCGCCCCGCCGAATGCCATGGCAGTTGCGGAAGCCAGGCGCCGAAATGTAAAAAATTTTTCGATCCTTTGTTCACACGTACTTGTTCCGCCTGCAATCGAAGCTTTGCTTTCGTCACCGCATACCCGAATTCAGGGATTCCTTGCAGCAGGCCATGTCTGCACCGTCATGGGATATGAGGAATATCTTCCTCTGGCAGCAAAATATAAAATTCCGATCGTAGTGACCGGGTTTGAGCCGGTAGATATTCTGCAAGGGGTATATTTGGCGGTCAAACAGTTGGAAGAAAAAAAACATGAAGTAGAAAACCAATACAGCCGCGTTGTTCAGAAAGAAGGCAACATTCCTGCCAAAAAACTTTTAGCCGAAGTCTTCGATACGGTTGACCGCAAATGGCGAGGAATAGGAACGATCCCCCAAAGCGGGTATCAATTAAAAGAAGCGTATGCGGACTTTGATGCGGAAAAGATCTTTAAAGTCGAAAATATCACGCAGCCGGAATCATCCAAATGTATTGCCGGTGAAGTTCTTCAGGGCTTAAAAAAACCGGTCGCCTGTACGGCATTTGGAAAAGAGTGTACGCCTGAAAATCCGCTTGGCGCGCCGATGGTATCGTCCGAAGGAGCGTGCGCTGCGTATTTTCATTATGGAAAGATCCGTAAAACAGGTTAGAAATTTTAAATGTTGAATTCTAATTATGAATTACAATTCAACATTCAAAATTCAAAACTTCTAATTTCTTAGAAACGAGACACCAAATTTATGAATGACCCGATTGACATTTCTTCCGGCTTATCCTGCCCTATCCCGATCAGCGAATACAACAAAGTTCTGCTTGCGCACGGCGGCGGCGGAACGCTTTCACATAAACTGATCCAGAAAATGTTCCTGCCGCAATTCGACAACCCGCTGCTGAACGCAGAACATGACGGCGCGATATTTGAAATAGGTGAAAATCGTTTTGCATTTTCAACGGATTCCTACGTAGTTCAGCCTATTTTTTTTCCGGGGGGTGATATCGGAGAGCTCGCCGTAAACGGCACGGTCAACGATCTCTGCATGTGCGGCGCCCGACCGCTTTATATTTCAGCGGGATTCATTCTGGAAGAAGGTTTTCCGATGGAAGATCTTTGGAAGATCGTTCAGTCCATGCAGCGCGCCGCGAAGAAAGCAGGCGTTCAGATCGTGACCGGCGATACCAAAGTCGTTGATAAAGGTAAAGGCGATAAAATATTCATCAATACGTCCGGTATTGGTATCATTGGAAAAGATATCCGTATTTCCCCGCTTAAGGCAAAAGTTGGCGACGCGATCCTGCTTAATGGCCGCATCGCCGATCACGGGATAGCGATCATGTCCGCGAGAGAAGGCCTTACCTTTGACACCGCGGTCGAAAGCGACACGGCGGCGCTCAACGGGCTGGTGGAATCCATGTTTGATGCATCCAAAAATATTCACGTTCTTCGCGACCCGACGCGGGGCGGCATCGCCAGCGCATTGAATGAGATCGCCATGACGGCAAATATAGGCATCTACATTGAAGAAGATAAAATTCCTATAACCGAAGACGTCAAGGGTGCCTGTGAAATTCTGGGACTCGATCCGTTGTACATCGCCAATGAAGGAAAACTTCTGGCCTTCACGGCGCCGGAAGAAGCCGAAAGCATTTTAAATGTCATGCGTGCGCATCCTCTGGGAAAAGAAGCGCAGATCATCGGGAAGGTTGTTGCGGAACATCCGAAAAACGTTGTTATGAAAACGACCATCGGAAGTTTACGCATCGTAGATATGTTGTCGGGAGAACAGTTGCCGAGAATTTGTTGAAGAATTGTATCATTGAGTCATTGAGCCATTGCGTCATTTGCATAAAGCTTTAACGTTCAACAACTAATTTTGGTTTAGCATGGCTAAATGACTCAATGACTAAATGACAAATTTTAAAACGCTATGTCAAACAAGTCCCTTACCATAATAACGCAAAACGAGGCCATGCGGTCGATCCTGTCAAATCTTGACAAGACGGTCGGATCGGATAGTTCTATTCTGCTCATCGGCGAGACCGGCGTGGGAAAAGAATTGGTTGCCGAATATATTCACCGAACCAGCCCGCGTGCGCTGCGCCCTTTCGTAAAAGTTGGCTTATCCGCGCTGCCGGCAGAACTTTTGGAGAGCGAGCTTTTCGGCCACGAAAAAGGCGCATTCACCAGCGCTTCGGCGGATAAAAAAGGATTGTTCGAACTCGCGGACAGCGGCAGTATTTTTCTCGACGATATCGACGATTTTCCACTGCATTTGCAGTCCAAACTTCTCCGCGTACTGGAGTCGCGTGAATTAATGAAGATCGGCGGACATACCTCCATTCCGATCGATGTCCGTCTCATCACTGCATCCAAGATCGACTTGAAAGAGTTGGTCGAACGCGGACTTTTTCGCGCCGACCTTTTTTACAGGATCAATGTCGTGCCGGTGACCATCCCTCCGCTCCGCGACCGTCGTGAAGACGTTCCTCTGCTCATGGAGCATTACCTCCAGCGATTCGCCCCCGACAAAACGGTTACGGTGTCACAGGATGCGCTTCGGTCATTGATCAATTATCACTGGCCCGGCAATGTCAGAGAATTGCGCAACGCCGTTCAGCGTATTTCTCTCTTCGTGAACGGTGAGATCGGTGTTCAGGATTTGCCTAAAGAGATCCGCGAGGAAAACCCGGTCGATTTTCTCCTCAAAGCCTGCAATAAATGTTTTGTCGACGGAAATATGACGTTCGAACAGATCACCGCCTGCCTCGAGATCAATCTTATCCGGCAGGCGCTTCGACAGGCTGACGGTAACCGCTCAGTCGCCGCCAAAGCACTTGGCATGAGCCTTTCTACGTTTCGGGATAAAATGAAAAAATACGATATCGAATAATACTCCCCTCTCTCGCCTGAGATTGTTACGATATGCATAATGTTTTCAAACTCTCAATTTTGAGTGTGCATTGGTATTCCCGGCCTTGAAAAAAATGCCGTTCAAACCCGAGTTCGCGCCTCGATATCAGCGAAAAATGGGACAATAAACCGAGGAACCAGTACAGACCTAAAAACTAAGACATATTTTTCGCCACCACGCAAGCGGACGAGGGTTAGGCATTCTTTTTACAGCCGAAGTTTTCTTTGCAACTTTCTTTTTCAAAAAGAAAGTTGATATAAAGTATTCATGGTAATAACAAGAACGTATGCGTTACTAACGCCCTCTGAAACCATTTTCTTTCTCATTGCTAATGACACACTGGCACAAAAATAACTCACTCTGCAACAGCCTCGCTCTGCGGGTTTCCGCTAAGTAACCGACGGAATTCCGCATATACAACCTCTTTTTAAATCCATAACTCACGTGTTTACAGCCTGAAAATGTCGGCACGCGTGTTGCGTTCTGTTCCCAAATAATAATCCACCCGGTCTTCACTTTTTCCAGGCTTTCAACTGAACATTTTAAAATTTCTATTTTTTTTACTTATCTAACATTTCAAATAAAAAAAGGCGGAGGTTTTCATGTCCACCATTATTTCAAAAGCAGAGTTACTAAAACGACTCAATTTCATTTCTTTTTTTTCTTTTCTTCTGATCGCTGCTATGACATGGTCCTGCAAGTCGGATTCGGGTTGTTCCAACGGGTCTGACTGTGATGTCATTGCCGGCAGTTCTTATACCACTTCGTACACTTTGGACGGAATTACTACAAACACAACGATTACATTTAATGACGACGGCACATTTGACATATCCAATACCTATACCGGCACCGGTGCGCCCGCCAATTGTTCATCGTCCGGCGACTGGAGTCTCGACGGACAAGCCTTGGCGATAACCACAAAGAGCAGCGCTTGCGATGGCGATGAACTTTATGCGAGTTTCGTCTATGAGTTGATCAAAACCGGCGAGCATGAAGTATCCATAACGGGCCGCTGGCTCACGGGCGGGTTGGGCAATAACACCTATTACAAACAGAATGCTGCTTCAGGATGGGCCGGAACATATCGATTTAAGAACTACGCACAACCTAGCAAACTGACCATTACGGCAAGCGTCAATCCTGACAGCGGCGTATTTCAATTTACCGGAGACTATACGCAAAGCGGCACCTGGGTGGCCTCTTACAGCACGGCTAATTTCACTGGAACGGCCGGTACGGGATGGAATTCAATTTTTACGCTGACGATGAACTCATCGACAACGTATTATACTAAAGAATGACGGTAGGGTTGACCGGAACGCCGTAAACCCGATATCAAGAACTTCTCGATCGCCGTTGCACTATTCCCGTATGACTTGAAAATCAATGGCGGCTCTATCTGTGAAAATCTGCGGATCTGCGGAAATATTCTAGAAAGGATTAAAAATGAATTCTTTCATGCTCACATCGTCCCGTTTGATCCTTTTTTACCTCGTTCTTTTTTTCATCTGGATCGTTTTGAAAATAAATTTCAATGAGGACCTGGCGGGCAATATTTTCGGAACCGTTTTCCTCGGCGCGTTTCTCGGCGGCGTCGCGTTTCTGCTGGTCACCGTAACGAAAGGATTGCTTTCGGGTACCCGTAATCGGCGTATGAATGTTTTTTTAAAGGCGTTGGCCGTCCTTTTATTCATCATGGGACTCCCCTTACTGGGGTACGGCATCGCGCAGGTTTTTGTATTTCAAAATGAATTCCTTTGGGGTTTGCTCACCTTCTGCGCAAGCGTGATCATGATACTTTATGCCATTCTGTCCCTTGTGCTTTATAGAAGATAGTCCAACCACTCAGCTTACTTGTTTTTTTTCTGCAGATACTGAGAATTTACGCAGATGGATACTGCGCTTTCCCGCCATCGATTTAACGAATTCCCGTTAATTTTTCTGAGCCGCCACGCCTATCTCTTCATTTTTCAATACATCCGATACGGCATGTATATTGATTAGTTATTAACAGCACCCAACGGCAGAAGCAGATGCATGGTAAGCTTTGCGTGTGTTTCTTTGCTCTCATTAGGAGTGAGGAATTCTCATGGAAAATAATTCGATCAAAAAAAACAAACAGTTTGTAGGCGAGGTTGTCGAAACTTTTGATTTGCAGGGCAAACGGGCGGCGAAAATTTGCGTGGAACCGCAGATCTTTGAGATCATGCTGCAGGAAAATGAGGAAGTTCATCTGAGCGACAAGGTCATTATCGAAGCGGATATTTCCGTTACAAGCATCAAGCCTTTTCTTCCGGTTACGAACAATGAACCGGTATAGCGGGAATCCGCTATTTCATTTGCGGATAACCGCAGATTTTGTTCTTTGGTTTTTGCCATGTTCAGTTTTTTTAAGCTATTATTCTGCGGCACAGCGATTGCTGAATTAATCAACACCTGAGCGAAACATCATCCAGTCTGTTTCGCAATTATTGCATGATAGTTTTTCGAATACCATACATCTTTCCAATCTTAAACAGCGAGGGCACTATGAATGACCAGTCTCTCACCATTTATGAACAGATGCAGAAGCAGGGATATACCCGGCGTGATTTTGTCCGCTTTTGCAGCTGGATGACGGCCTTCATCGGCGTGGAAGCCAGCGGGCTCGGCAGAGTCGTGCATGCTTTGGAAACCAAATCGCGTATTCCCGTGGTCTGGTTCCATTTCCAGGAATGTACCTGCTGCAGCGAATCGTTTATACGTTCCTCTCACCCGATCGTGGCAGATATTCTGCTCGATAAAATTTCGCTCGATTATACGGAAACACTTCAGGCCGCAGCCGGCCATCAGGCTGAAGCCGCGCTCCATGAAACCATGAAGAAATACAAAGGTGAGTACCTGATGCTGGTCGAAGGTTCCATTCCGACCGAGGAGAACGGCGTGTATTGCTGTATCGGGGGCCGGTCGGCCCTGGATATCGTCAAAGAAGCTGCTGAAGGCGCGAAGGCGCTTGTGGCTTGGGGAAGCTGCGCATCCAACGGATGTATTCAGGCAGCGAATCCGAATCCGACCGGCGCAACGCCTCTGCACAAGATCGTCAGCGGCAAACCGATCATCAACGTTCCCGGCTGCCCGCCGATCGGCGAGGTGATGGCAGGAACGATCGTACATTTATTGGCTTTTGATCGCATACCGCAGCTCGACGGCCTCGGCCGCCCGAAAGCGTTCTATTCTCGGCGCGTGCATGATACCTGTTATCGCCGGCCTAATTACGACGCGGGTCTCTTCGTAGAATCCTTTGATGACGAAAATGCGAAACGCGGATACTGCTTATACAAAGTCGGCTGCCGTGGCCCGGTCACGTACAATGCGTGCGGCGTCATGCGGTGGAATAACGGCGTCAGCTACCCGATCCAGTCAGGCCACGGTTGCATCGGATGCAGCGAAGCTAATTTCTGGGACAACGGGCCGTTCTACCAGCACCTGGCTTCGTTCCCTGGTTTCGGCATTGAAACCACAGCGGACAAGATAGGCGTCGCCGTCGGCGCGGCAACTTTAGCCGGTATGGCGGCCCACGCGGTCACAACCAACATCAAGAAACGCAAAGAGATCAAAGAACATATTGCGGAATCGCATAAAGAGAAAGAAGGAGGTGCCTAATGGCAAACCGAATTGTCATCGATCCCATCACCCGCATTGAGGGACACCTTCGTATCGAAGTCGAAGTGAAGGACGGAAAAGTCGTGGATGCTTACAGTTCAGGCACCATGGTTCGGGGATTCGAACTCATCCTCAAAGGCCGCGATCCGCGCGATGCGTGGGCCTTTACGGAACGCGCCTGCGGCGTTTGCACGACCGTTCATGCGCTGGCTTCCGTGCGAACCGTAGAAGATGCGTTGAAAATAACCGTGCCACCGAATGCGGAACTGATCCGTAACCTCATGTTCTGCGCCCAGTATATGCAGGATCACGTGGTACATTTTTATCATTTGCATGCGCTCGATTGGGTGGATATTGTCAGCGCGCTGAAAGCCGATCCGAAAAAAACCTCGGAGATCGCGCAGAGTATTTCAAATTGGCCGAAGAGTTCGCCCGCTTATTTCTCCGATCTGCAGAAACGCCTGACGGCTTTCGTATCCAGCGGCCAGCTCGGCATCTTCGCCAACGGTTATTGGGGCCATACGGCATACAAACTCCCTGCGGAAGTCAACCTCATCGGCGTAGCGCACTATCTTGAAGCGTTGGAATGGCAAAAAGAGATGGTCAAAGTTCACACCGTCTTCGGCGGAAAGAACCCGCACCCGAATTATCTCGTCGGGGGAGTGCCTTGCGCCATCAATATCGATGATGCCAACGCTTTGAATGCCGAACGCCTGGCCATGGTCGGGAAGCTTTTTGAGGACGGAAAGAGATTTGTTGAACAGGTTTATATTCCCGATCTGCTGGCCGTTGCTTCGTTCTACAAGGATTGGGGCGCGATCGGCGGCGGATTGTCTAATTATCTTTGCTACGGCGATCTGCCGATGAACGGTTACGGCGATTTGTCGAAATTCAAGTTCCCGCGTGGTGCTATACTCAATCGCAATCTGGCGGAAATTCACGAAGTCGACGGAAAAAATATCGATCAGGTGCAGGAATTCATCTCGCATTCCTGGTACGAATATTCCGATGGCGACGCCAAAGGCAAGCATCCCTGGAGCGGCGAGACGAAGTTTAACTACACCGGCCCGAAACCTCCGTACGAATACCTTAATGTTGAAGGGAAATATAGTTGGCTCAAGACGCCGCGCTGGAAAGGCAACGCAATGGAAGTCGGACCGCTCGCGCGCTGTCTTGTTGCGTATGGCTCCGGCAACAAAGAAGTGCAGGAATTAGTCGGTGCGGTTCTCAAAAAACTGGATGTTCCCGTTGCTGCACTGTTCTCCACCCTCGGCCGCACGGCCGCCCGCGGGATCGAGACGCAATTGATCGCCGGCTGGTCGATGGAGATCTACAATCAATTACTGGCCAATATCAAGAACGGCGACACGCGCACATTCAATAACGAGAAATGGGAGCCGGCGACCTGGCCGAAAGAAGCCAAAGGCGTGGGCCTCACCGAAGCGCCGCGCGGCGCCCTGGCGCACTGGATCGTGATCAAAGATCAGAAGATCGATAATTACCAGCTGGTCGTTCCGAGCACATGGAACGCCTCGCCGCGGGATCCGGAAGGAAAAATGTCCGCATACGAATCATCTCTCATCGGAACGCCGATAAAGAATCCGGAGCAGCCGCTGGAGATCCTGCGTACGATCCACTCGTTCGATCCGTGTATCGCGTGCGCCGTGCATCTCTACGACGAAAAAGGTACGTACGTTCATCAAATCCAAACCTTTTAGGAGATGAAGTATGCATACTGCAACATTGAACCGTGTGTACGTCTGGCAGATTCCCGTCCGCTTTTACCATTGGCTCAACGGAGCCTGCGTCACGGCGCTCGCCATTACGGGATATATCATCGGAAGCCCGCCGGCCCTGCAAAGCGGCTCGGAAGCCTCCTTTGGCTATTGGTTCGGAACCGTCCGCTTCATTCACTTCGTTTCCGCTTTCCTTTTCTTCTTTAACTTTGTGTACAGGATCTATTGGGGATTTGTAGGAAATAAATACGCCCAATGGAGAAATTTCATCCTGCACCGTAAAGAACAATTTCAGGAAGTCGTCGACGTGCTGAAAGTGGACATCCTCCAGGCCAAAAGCAAGCCGATCGAGTCGATCGGACATAATTCGCTCGCCAGTTTCACCTACTTTATAACGTTCATCGCTTTTTTATTCCAGTGCGTCACCGGCTTTGGAATGTATGCGGCGATGAGCGACGCCTTCCTTCCTAATCTATTTGCGTGGATCGTTCCGCTGATGGGCGGCGACTTTGCCGTTCGCCAGTGGCATCATCTGACCATG
>CAZHUW010000126.1:0-9628 GCA_964535295.1 uncultured Bacteroidota bacterium | reverse complement strand
AATATCCACATCCTGAGTTGGGCGTACGTATCCATTGAAAGCGCAGGCAAACCCGCCGACAGTCACGAATCGGATCTTATTTTTTACCAGAAGGGCCAACAATTCTTCGTATTCGTTCATTTTTATCCTGAGTTCTTAATAACCCATTCTTCTTTAAAAATTCGTTTAGCTCAGCCACGATCTCGCTTGGCCTTTTGGAACTTCTCCCAACTGACTTTCTGATATTTTCGTTTTTCATCTTAAGGTTGAGAATGTATTTAATTTTTACTAATTAATATACAACGTCTGAACGGCTATTTCCAAATCAAACTTTTAGGAACATGGAAATCTATCTCGCCGACTGGGTACTTCCCATTACCTCCGAAAAGATCCGCAACGGCGCGGTTGTCCTATCGGATGACGGCCGCATCGCCGACTTGGGCACGCAGCAGGACATTCTGAAAAAATACACCGACAAGAATATCTTGACCGCGTCTTCAAAAAACTCCGTCATCATGCCGGGGCTTGTGAATGCGCATACGCATCTGGAATTGTCGATGATGAAAGGCGTGATCCCGCACGGCTTATCTTTCAGCGAATGGGTGTTTGAAGCCATTACAAAAAGATTCCAGTTTTCCGACGCAACGATCTCCGCCGATTGTGAAAAACAAATTCATGCGCTGCAATCCTGCGGCATGGCCGCCGTCGGCGATATTGCCAATCATTCCGCCACATCGCTTCCGCTGCTTGAAAGGTCGTCCCTGTATGCCGTGGTCTATAATGAGGTCACCGGGTTTGCGGGCTCAATTGCTAAGAACCGTTTTCAGGAATTTGCCGCCAAGATCCCGGATACAAAAAACAAAAAGATCCGTCATGCTCTCGCGCCGCATGCGCCGTATTCTGTCTCGCCCGAACTTTTCCGGTTGATCTCCGAATATAACGGTTCAGAAAAATACTCGACGGTTCATCTGGCCGAATCAAAAGATGAAACTGAGTTTCTAATGACAGGTTCCGGCCCCATGAAAGAGATGATCCAAAAGATCGGCCGATGGGACGATAACTGGAAAGCGCCCGGAACAACCCCCGTTTCTTATTTGAAGAAATTGGGAATTTTGAATTCTAAATTACTAATTGTGCATGCCGTGCATGTCACGGATGAAGACATTGAGTTACTTAAATCGAATAATGTGAATATCTGTTCCTGCCCGCGCAGCAACGTTCAGATCAGCGTCGGCGGAACGGCGCCCGTTGAAAAATATCTCAAGGCGGGACTGAATGTATGTTTGGGAACGGACAGCCTCGCAAGCAACAAAGATTTGAATCTGTGGAATGAAATGGCCTTCTTCAAGAAAGTTCATCCTCGTATCTCCGACCGCGCCATTATTGAAATGGCCACCATCAATGGTGCGCGCGCATTGGGTTTTGACAGGGAGATTGGAAGCATTGAAAAAAATAAGGATGCGGCATTGATTCGGGTGGAAAGCAGTCAACGTATCGACGATCCGGAATCGTTCCTTCTTTCCGGGTACGATAGTTTTAAATCTGTCAATACCATTTAAACATTTTATCATTATTCATTTAGTATTTAGTGTTTTTCATTGCTCTTAACTTCCCTCCGCCAAAACGCCGCCTTGATTCCCATCGTTTTTATTTTTAAGTTTGTTTCATGGGGCGCCGAATTTTTAGCACTGCAAAGGAACCTGCTTTATGATGATCGTGATAATGGAGAAGAACGCCTCCATTAAACAAATTCAGGACATTCTTCAATTCGTCGAGGACAGCGACTGCACACCGCACGTTTCCAAAGGCGATGAGAAGACCGTGATCGGCATTGTCGGAGACGAACGCGGGCTCGTGTCGGAAAAAATTCAAACCATGCCGGGCGTTGAAAAGGTCATACCAACCCAGAAACCGTATAAACTCGCCAGCCGCGAATGGAAGAAAGATAACACGGTCATCAATGTCAACGGCATCGCGATCGGCAGCAACCGCATCACGATCATCGCCGGACCGTGCGGCGTCGAGAGTGAAACGCAATTACTCGAGATCGCGCAGGCGGTTAAAGACGCCGGGGCGCACATCCTCCGCGGCGGAGCGTTCAAGCCGCGTACGTCGCCATACAGTTTCCAAGGATTAGGTGAACGTGGACTGGAACTCCTTGCCCTCGCGCGCGAAAAGACCGGACTTGCGGTCATCACCGAAGTGGTCAATCCCAACCAAGTCGAACTCGTCGCGCAGTATGCGGACATTCTGCAGATCGGCGCGCGTAATTCACAGAATTTTGCCCTGCTTCAGGAAGCGGGCAAGAGCAACAAACCGGTGTTCCTCAAACGCGGCATGATGTCCAATCTCGAAGAATATCTCATGTGCGCGGAATATATCATGGCCAACGGCAATTACAATGTGATACTCTGCGAACGCGGTATCCGAACTTTCGAGACTTCCACGCGCAATACGATGGACATTTCTGCGATACCGATGATCAAGAGTCTGTCGCATCTGCCGGTTTTTGCCGATCCGAGCCATGCCACGGGTAAACGCGCCCTGGTGCCTCCGGTAGCCAAAGCCGCCATAGCCGCTGGCGCCGACGGTCTCATGATCGAGGTGCACAATCATCCGGAAAAAGCGCTCTCTGACGGCGCGCAGGCGATCCTGCCGGAGGAATTTATCGCCTTGATGAAAAATCTGAAACAATTGTGTCCTATTGTGGGCAGAAGTTTGTAATCAACTCCATATCACTGGCCACAGAGAACACAGAGAAAATATAAAAAATAACATCAGATTCTCTGTGACCTCTGCGGCCAATCGTTTTCACTTAAAATAACCAGAAAACTTGAACGAGATCAAAACAGAAAAGAATTTAAGCGAAACTCAGATCAGTTCCGATCAGATCGTAGACGGGCTTTTGATGAAAGCCTGGCGCGATGAGGTTCGCCTGCCCAACGGCAAGACCGCCGTGCGTGAATACATCCGTCATCCCGGCGCCGCGATCATGGTTCCGCTGTTGGCCAACGGCGATACGATACTGGTCAAGCAGTTCCGTTACCCGGTCGGAAAAGTTTTCATCGAACTTCCTGCCGGCAAACTGGACGGCTCGGAACCTTTGGAGGAAGCGGCGCAGAGAGAACTCGCCGAAGAGGCCGGATTCACCAGCGGCAAGCTGACGCTGGTCTCCGAATTCTATCCCTGCATCGGCTACAGCAACGAAAAAATGTGGCTCTTCCTCGCGGAAGATCTGAAAGAAGCCGAAGCCGTGACCGATCATGATGAATTTCTGGAACTGATGCGCGTTCCATTTAAAGAAGCGGTTGCAATGGTCAAGCGCGGCACGATCGACGATATGAAAACTATAGCGGCGATCTTATTGACCGAGGCGTTTCTTGAAGATCGTTAATACATAGAACACGGTAACACAGATCTAACGGATGGATGTAAGTCTTTTTAAAAAATTCGATCTGCAACATTTCTGTATCCGTGGAACTCAGTCCTATCCGTGTCATCCGTGTTCTATTTAAATAAAGGAAATTGATCATGTCCGGTTCGTTCCGAGACGACGACAAGAATTGGGAAAACGAAAAAGAGGGCGACGAAGAAGAAGCCTGGAAAAAGGCTCATGAAGAATGGAAAGCCGAACTGGAGAAAGCGGCTCTTCCCGATCCCATGATTTCGGACCGGCCTTTTTTCGAATCATTGAGTCAGGCATGGGATGAGAATGCATGGGAGAATTTCATGCAATCGACGGACAAAGAAGGTTTGCGTGTCATTGCCTTCTATGAAAAATACTGGAGTCACTCCGATCGCGACCGCATGGTCGAAGAGGCAATGGCCATGTATTATATCCGTGAAGCCTTCAAACAAAAAAAACCCGCCAATCCTAAAGAATACTATTTCAAATATTATATCGAGCGTGAATTGCGGGACATGGGAGTTTTCGAAGAAGGATTTCAGGGTTTTCTGGACGCCAAAGAAAGCCTGCTCTATAAAATAACGGCGTACCGGCTGACGCGGGAATTTCACAACCAGACCCGCGCATGGATCCTATCGCTCGATCCGCAGTTCCGAACGCACCGGTTACTCGAGGACCTGTCGAACAGCGCGTCCATCGCCTGCACGAGACTGGCCGGCGGACACGTGATGGGTTATCAGCCGTACACCATCGGCGGGAATATCGCCCAGTGCAAACGCGCATTAAAAGGCATGAACCGCGCGATCGACATTTTGTCCGAGACCCAGCATCTCAACTGGATGGACCAGGATAAATATTTTTACTACCAGGAGATCGCCACGGAAGCACGCAATGCCGTGTCCATCCGGATCGTCGATCTTCGTAACCGTTTTTTTGAGCAAACCTCTTCGTAGACCGAAAAAAATCAACTTTTCAACCCTTATGCCGCACGACTCATTACAAAGACTGCATGAGAATTATTTTTCGCCCGATTCACGCGGATATTTGTTCATCCGTAATTTTTATGCCAAATATCACAAAGAACTTTCCGCCACTGAATTTGAAAGCTTCGACGCTTTCCTTAATCAGATATTTCTGAGTCTGAGTAAGATCGATTTTTCCAATATCGATGGGACGGAAGAACATTATGTGATCAAATCCATGTACTATCAGTGTTGGAATATAATGTACCGGGTGAAACGCGAGCGGACGGTCATGATCACGGAAAGTTCAGCAAATGTCACCATGGACGACGGACCGGCTGATTCTGTGATAGACCGTGAGGTTTCGCGTGAACCCGACCCATTGGATTACATGGAGGTTTCCGATCTTTTTGCGATCATTAATACCTTTAAGGTCACACTGAAGCGTGATGATCTGCATATTCTCAATGCCCTCATCGGTCAGAAACCTCTCCAGGAAATAGCCGACATTATGCGATGGGAATATAATGCCCTCAGCGTAAAGGTCAAACGCTTAAGGGAAAAATTGGCTAGGTATTTGAAGAGTTCAGGATATCAAAACGATCTGACCCTGAACTTTTTAAGAAAAAATAAAAAAAGATTGTAAGTTTTTTGCTGTAAGAGTTACTTATAACTGCAGAACCAGACCGAAAAGATAAAAAGGTTACCCGTGGAAGAGGAAAAAGACATTATTCGTTCATTTTCGGACGTTTTGAGATCCGATGATGAACATATGCACGAGCCGGCTTTATCGCTTTATATCAATTTTCACAACAATTTGAGCGATGAGGAAAAAAAATTCGTCGAAAAACATCTGGCTTCGTGCGCCGGATGCCGTGAACGGTTTGAACGGGTTTTCGACGACGAATTGGAACTTGACAGCCATCGTATCGACATCCGTTTAACGCCGGCATCGGATGGAGATGAGCCGGGCACAGTCTTAAGTGATCGAACTCAAGATTTTGTTTTGCATATACATCCGGATAAAGAAAACAAAGAACTGGTTTTCGCCTCCCTGCCTTCCGAATACCGCGGAGAAAAAATGAGCCTTCGGATCGCAGAAAAAAGAATTCGTGTCGTCAGCCTTCGGGAAAACGAACCGATTGGAATTCCGGGAGGGTTGATGCCGAACGAACAGCTCTTATCCGTTACGCTCACTACGATTCGCCGCGAGGCCTCAGCAGAACAAGGACTAAAACCCGTTTTTATGCGGTATGTGCGCTATCTTGCGGCGGCGGTCTTTGTTGTCGTAGCAGGAGGCTTGCTCTATGAATCGCTGAATCGTCACGAGGAAATGCCGCAGGCGGTTGATACGAAGAAAGAACTGAGGCCCGATTCCGCACAAACGGATCGGAAGGTTATGGAAGAAAAAACACAAACACCTGAGATCAAAAAAACACCCGAAAAGACTCGCTCGGTCATTCTCGCCGAAAATTATACGCCCAACGATGTATTGGAGAATTTCGTCAACCGCCAGTACCGCGCCGGCGCGGCGGAGATCATTATGCCCAACAATGCGGATACGTTATCGTCGCCGATCCGTTTTAAGTGGAAAGAGATGGAAGGGATCCATTCTTTTATCGTGATCGTCGTGGACAATAAGAACGAAGAAATGTGGCGCGGTTCGACGGAATCGTACGAACTGACCTGCAAGCAGAATTTCAGCGCTGGGCTGTATTACTGGATGCTTAAAACGGACGGAGATATTTTGAGCGTGAGGAAGTTTTTTGTGAGGTAGTTTTCAAATTTTGTAAATCCCCTGACCCCTTTTCAAGGAGAAATCAGAACTCACCTCCCTATCAGCACAAATCCGCCCCAGTCCGCCGGGTAGGCATATTTTTTCTGACGGATGAAATCCAGTTTCGCCTTTCTTAGCGCCGCCGCGAGGTCATTCCCTGCCAAAACGTATTCGTAGAATTTGATCATCAACTCCGACGCCGATTCGTCCCCCAGCTGCCACAACGACACCAGTACATTTTTCGCGCCGGAGTATATGAATCCGCGCGTGAGGCCCATGATGCCTTCACCCTTGACCACTTTGCCCCGCCCGCTTTTGCACGCACTGAGTGCGACCAATTCCGCTCTGAGGTTCAGATTATAAACTTCGCCGGCATAAAGAACGCCGTCGTCATGCGCCGAGGAATCCGGCCTCGCAAATATGATCCCCGATAACCGGGGATTGTTCTCATTGATAAAACCGTGGCTGGCGATATGAATATAACGGTAGCGCGCCAGATTCTCCGATTTGAAATTCGATTCACTCGCTTCTGCATGCACATAAATACGGGATGCCCGGAGTTTCTTATCAAAGGATCTCAAAATACCGGTCACTTCCTTTTCTGTGAATGGCAACTCCGGATACGTACGGTCTCCCCATTGGATATCGCGGAAGCCTGAGTCGGCACTCGTGTGGTCTTTGATATATCCGGTTTGCTGGCTGTCAGAGAAAACGGGCGCAAATCCAATGAATCCCCCCGAGGGATCGCTATTGTCGGACGAAACGGTTCCGCCCGTGTAGGCGTAACGGATCGCCACGTCATTTATCAGATAAGGCAATTTGGAAAAATCGGGATTCGATGAACGGCCGATATCTTTCGACAATAGCGCATCGAACGGCACGTAATTGAGCACTCCGTCAGGCACAACGATCCAGTTATCATATCCTTTTAATTCGGCCGGAGCGATAAGGATATTATAAAATTCCCGTGCCAGCGTGACGTACGTTTTGAAGTCCAGGTCCGGCAGCGAACGCCGTAACGCAAGCGCCGCGGAATCAAATCCGGCCTGTTTCGGCAATGAGACGGCTTTCAGGCCGGACGAGCTCACCACGAAAACATACAGCGAGCTGTCGCCGACAAAATACTCTACCATGGCGGTTTTCTGGTTCAGACTTTCCTGGATTTGCTTCACGGAAACTTCATGTTTCCGGAATTTCAGGCGGTAGTAATCCGGATTCTCTTTTTCGAACCGAGCGATCAGCCGGTCATAGCGGGTGTGCAGGGCAAACACGCGGCTCTCATAATCCGACCGGCGCACGCTGTCCGGTTCGTCGGATTCAATTTCCTTTTGCAGTTGCATTTCATAAAAGGCCAGATCGATCCGTAATTCCTTTTCCAGTTTCAGAAGACTGTCGGGAATGCCGGAATATCTTTTCGCGTCGGCATCGGTGATGGCTTCCAGTAAGACGCCGCCTTTGCTTTTTTCCGAGAATTGAAAAGCCTTTTCTAAATAGCCGTCTTCCTTGGTAATAGCATACAAACGAAGACTGATTCGGATCGCCGTTTCATATATGCTTTTCGATTCTTTACCCAAAAATAGTTTAGATCCTTCGGCTTTATAACTGTGCCGCAGATCATCCAGCATTTCCGCCATGGCCTCGCATAATGCCATTGCAGCTTGAAGATCCCTCAGGTCGTTTGCCTCGCGGACGTATCTCTGTTCAAGAATCCCGGCTTTCACTTTGAGCGCTTTGACCATGTCGCTCACTGCGAACGGCGGAGTCGCAGCGGGCACGGTATAGAACGACGCAGCCGGGTCCATCGGTACGACGGCGGCAATGGCCTGTTGCGCGTAGGATAAAGCACGGTCGATCTGTCCGGAAGAAGCGGTCATCTTAGCCAGTTCAAGCAGGACATGCGACGTCAGAGGGTTGCGATCGCCGTAGATCGCCCGAAGGGAATCGACGGCCTGAAGGTAAAACCTTTCCGCGGCGGCTTCATTTCCCTGACCGTGATAAATTCCGCCAAAATAGAAAAAAGCGCGCGCCACTTCCGTATGATGATGACGGTAGACGACATCGTTGATAACAAGGGCTTTTTGGTAATACTCCATGGCCTCTGCATAACGCCGTTTTTCACGCAGGAGATTGCCGATATTATTATAACTCATGGCAATAAAAACGCTATTGGAATCAAAGATCTTCGTACGGATCGACAGGGCCTTTTGAGCATAGTCCAGAGCAAGGTCGATCTCACCCTGGTTGTAGTAGAGGATACCGATGTCATTATACGAATTGGCCACATCCGGATGTTCTGCGCCGACGGTCTCAAGCCGTATCGCAAGCGCTTTATTATGGTATCCCAATGCGCGTTCATAATCTCCCATCAGATCGCTGATAATGCCCAGATTCTGATAGATCACTGCAACGCGGGGATGCTTCTCGCCAAAAGCCTTGACCCGAAGCGCTAAAGCCTTTTGATTATAATCGAACGCCTTCTCATAGTCGCCTTTGACCCGGTATACAACCGCAGTATTAATATATACCGAAGCGAGTTCCGGGCTGGAGGGTCCGAAGAGTTCCATACGGATCTTTTGGCCTCGTTCGTAATATTCGAGAGCCAGGTCGTAATAGCCTTTGTGATAATAGATCATACCAATGTTGCTGATAGTCGATGCGGTTTCACCGGTTTTTTCCCCCAGCTTTTTCATACGGATCTTCAGGGCGGCATCATAGTGCTCCAGCGAACGGTCATAATCCGTTTTGTTCCAGTACACGGTGCCCATCGTGTGGAGGATATCCGCCCGTTCTATACTTTCCTCTCCGAGTTCCTTACGCGCCGCAGCCTCCGCAGTATCGAGACAGGCCAACGCCGCATCGTATTTGCCCAAAATACGGTAACTTTCGGCAATGGAATTACATACCTTGACATAGGTTTTCCACTCTTTTGCCGGTCTAGCGTATGCAGCGACGCGAATATATTCTGCGATTGCGCTGTCGTACTTCGCAGACTTGAAATATCGGTCCGCCGACCCGATCGTGATACGGACCATCGACGAATCGCGTATGACGGAAACGGGAAGTTTCTGCCCATAGGCTGAAACGCCCGACCATACTGCCGCAGTGAGAATCAATCGCAATAAAGGAGCCTTTTTCATATGAAATCCTCGCACTTTAGCTGTAATCTGCTTAAATTCAATGTGGGAAATTCGTGGCTAAAATTCAAAGAAAGAATTTTAAGATTTCTTGTCATTTTTTTGAAGCGATTTGCACTACTTAATGGAACCTGTGTCACTTCGAGTGAGCAAAGCGAACGAGAAGTGTCAAAACCAAGGGCAAGAACCTGGAGACTATTCATGAAATCAAATCACCTGTTACTCCTCACCGCCTTCATTACACTTGCTTCGCTGATGGTCAATTATTCTCCGATCGCATCGAAGCTCACTCCTAAAGAAAAACTTAAACTTCGCAAACCCGACATCGTGGACGGCGTCTTCATCGGCTATAATAACTGGAAATACGTCA